>CAXBAL010000174.1:0-4965 GCA_963973475.1 uncultured Micavibrio sp. | reverse complement strand
ATTTGAAAGACAAAATCAATACGCTCTGGCGAGATGTTGACTGGAATGCCCATGTTAAAAATGATGCCCTTATGTGGCATTGGTCACCAAATGCTGAACATGAATGGGCCGATGGATTGCCGATTAACGGATGGAATGAATGCCTTATAACTTATGTTATGGCAGCATCTTCACCAACCCATGGCATTAGCCGCAGCGTCTACGAAAAAGGATGGACGCAAGGCGCTCAGTTTGATAACGGAGATGAATATTATGGTATTAAATTGCCGCGCGGCCCTGAAAAAGGCGGCCCGCTATTCCTGTCCCAATATTCATTTTTAGGACTGGATCCGAAGGGCCTGAGCGATGGGCAAGTCGATTACTTTGAACAAAACCGCAATCACACATTGATCAACCGCGCGCATTGCATTGAAAACCCGAACGGCTTTAAAGGCTATAACAACAAGTGTTGGGGACTAACCGCGAGTGAAAATCATGAAGGGTATAACGCGCATTCACCCACGCATGATCAGGGCGTGATTGCGCCGACTGCTGCGCTCTCGGCGTTTCCATTTACGCCTGCGGAATCAATGCAGGCGCTGCGATATTTCTATGAAGAGCGCAAAGATGACTTATGGGGCGAATTTGGATTTAAAGATGCATTTAGCGATGAGCATAACTGGGTTGCCAAAAGCAATCTTGCCATTGACCAAGGGCCGATCATTGCAATGATTGAAAATCACCGATCTGGCTTACTATGGAACTTATTTATGAGCTGTCCTGAAATTAAACTTGGTTTAAATAAGCTTGGCTTTACCAGCCCGCACATAGGGCAAGCGCTTAAATTGGATCCTAAAATTAAATTGGGTTAACCGGCTCCATTGATTCCGCTTTTCCATTACGGTCATGTTGTACAAGAGCCAGCTATTAAATTCTACAATTTATGATTAAGGAGCGCGCCTCATATTAAACCGGCTGGGAAACCATTTATAAAGCGCTGGAAGCACCAGCAATGTTAAAATGGTCGACGATATAATCCCGCCGATAACCACGGTTGCCAGCGGTCTTTGCACCTCGGAGCCTGCGCCGATATTAAAGGCCATCGGCACAAAGCCGAGGGAGGCCACGAGCGCGGTCATAAGGACTGGCCGGAGGCGCGTTAAGGCGCCTTCGAGGATGGCCTCTTCCAGCGGTTTTCCTTTAGACTCCAGATCACGGATGAAGGAGAGCATCACCACGCCATTGAGCACAGCCACGCCCGATAGGGCGATAAACCCGACACCGGCAGAGATGGATAGCGGAATATCACGCAACATCAGCGCCGCAATTCCGCCAGTCAAAGCCAATGGCACACCAGAAAACACAAGCAAAGCCGCACGTGCCGAATTGAAGGCCATAAATAGAAGGCCGAATATCAGAAGCAACGCCACAGGCACCACAATCATCAAACGCTGACGAGCGGAAATAAGCTGCTCGAACGTGCCGCCATAATCGACCCAGTATCCGGCAGGAATATCAACTTGCTCCCTTACAGTTTGCTGCACATCTTCGACAAAACTGGCGAGATCGCGGCCACGGACATTTGCCGTGACGAACAAGCGCCGCTTACCGTTTTCACGGCTGATTTGCGCGTGACCATAGGCAATATCAAAGTCAGCGACTTCCTTGAGCGGAACATAATCCGGCGTTTCATCTGCGCCGTCTTGTTCCGCGTTCGGCAAAGGAATGGGCAGCATTTCCAAGCTCTTGATATCGCTTCGCAGATTCTCGGGCAAACGTACCACCAAATCAAAACGGCGATCGCCTTCGAAGACCTTTCCGGCCTCTCTGCCGCCCATCGCAACCTGTATGACATCCTGCACATCAGCAATATTCAGACCGTATAGATCAAGCCGCTTGCGGTCGGGCAGAATGCTTAAAGTCGGCAATCCTTCCGCCTGTTCCATGCGGACATCCGCGGCGCCTTTCACTGTTTTTACGGCGGCTTCGATTTCCTGTGCAGTTTTCAAAAGTTGCGTGAGATCATCACCGTAGAGCTTTACGGCCAAATCGCTCCGCACTCCCGATATTAACTCATTAAAGCGCATCTGGATCGGCTGGGTGAATTCGTAATTATTGCCCGGCAGCTTCTCTAACGCCTCTTCCATTCGTTCGACCAATGTGGCCTTTGGTAAAGACGGATCAGGCCATTCTTCGCGCGGTTTTAGGATAACAAACGTATCGGCCACGTTCGGCGGCATCGGGTCGGTTGCCACCTCGGGCGTGCCGATCTTGCTGAATACGGTTTTGACTTCGGCAAAGCCCAGCACTGCCCTTTCAACATCATGCTGCATTTCGACCGACTGGCTCATGCTAGTGCCCGGAATGCGCATGGCGTGCAGGGCAATATCGCCCTCATCAAGGCTTGGAATAAATTCAGCGCCCATGCGTGATGCCCCAAATAAACTGATCACGACCAGAACAAGAGCGGTAGATACAACAATTACCGGATGACGCAGGCTCCATTTTAAAAGCGGCTCGTAGCCGCGCCGCGCGCCGCGCATCACCATGTTCTCTTTCTCATCCACCTTGCCCGTAACAAATGTGGCCACAGCCGCCGGAACAAAGGTAAGGGATAGAACGAGCGCGCACAGCAAAGCTGTCACTACCGTAAATGCCATTGGGTGGAACATTTTCCCCTCCACACCTGTGAGCGAGAAAATCGGAATGTAAACAATCGTGATAATCAAAATCCCGAAAATGCTGGGCTTGATCACCTCTGCAGTTGCCTTCGCTGCCAGATCAAAGCGCTCTTGCTTATTCAAAAGACGGCCAAGCCTGTGCTGCTCCATCCCGAAACGCCGCAGGCAGTTTTCAATGATAATGACTGCGCCATCGACGATCAGACCAAAGTCGAGCGCCCCTAGGCTCATGAGGTTGCCTGAAACCTTATTTTCCACCATGCCTGTAATGGTCATCAACATGGCGATCGGAATGACAAGCGCGGTGATCAGTGCCGCGCGCAAATTCCCCAGCAGCAAAAAGAGAACAACAATCACCAACAATGCGCCTTCAACCAAATTTTTCTCAACCGTTTTAATGGTGCGATCCACCAGCGCTGTGCGGTCATAAACCGGAGTAGCATGAATGCCGCCGGGTAAAGACTCGTTAACGACCTCCAACTTCTCCGCAACGCGCTGCGCCACTTCACGGCTGTTCTCACCCATGAGCATCATGGCTGTGCCCAAGACAATTTCTTCGCCATTTTGTGTTGCCGCGCCCGTGCGCAAAGGCGAGCCGAGATCAACCGCGGCAACATCACCAACACGAATTGTAACCTCATCCCGTTTGGTGATGATGATATTTTGAATGTCAGCAATATCTTGAACCTGTCCCGGAACGCGGATCAGATACTGTTCGCCATATTTTTCAATATATCCTGCGCCGACGTTGCTGTTGTTCTTTTCCAGCGCCTCAATTAAATCGGCAATCGTCAGGTCATACGACAATAATTGGTCGGGATACGGCATGACGTGATATTGCTGCTCATACCCGCCAATGGTGTTGATCTCGATCACACCTTTAAGATTGCGGAGCTGTGGGACAATTACCCATTCCTGAATGGTCAGCAAGTCCATCGGGGTATAGGCGCTGCCATCTTCCTTGAGCGCGCCGTCATCTGCTTCCACCGTATACATGTAAATCTCGCCAAGACCTGTCGCAATTGGTCCCATCATCGGCTCTATTCCGCCCGGAAGCTCGCTTTTGATCTCGGATAAGCGTTCGCTCAACAGCTGCCGTGCGAAATAAATATCCGTTCCCTCCTCAAAAACCACCGTGACCTGCGAGAGGCCATAGCGGGAGATCGAGCGCGTATAATCCAGCTTTGGAATTCCGGCAATCGCGGTTTCTATCGGAAACGTAATGCGCTGCTCGGCCTCCAGCGGGGTATAGCCTGGTGCCTCGGTATTGATCTGCACTTGCACGTTGGTAATGTCCGGCACAGCGTCAATTGACAGGCGCTCGAAATTATAAACACCCAGTACGCACACACCAAGAACCGCAATCAGAACAAGCCAGCGCTGGCGAATAGAAGATTCAATGATTTTTTCTAACATAGTTTATATCCGTATATGATTTAGTGTTGATGGGCAGCGCCCGCTTTGAGGATATCGGCCTTGATGATAAAACTGCCCTCGGACACATAAGACTGACCAGCGCGCAGACCGCTTTTGATTTCGACATACTCACCGTCTGTAATGCCCGTTGTGACATGTGTCATTTCATAGCGATTGCCCTCAGCTATAAACAGCACCGTTTGATCTTCCATCGTTTGCAAGGCCGAGGCGCGCGCCGCCAAAGGAACTTGCTTTTCGGCAATGGTAACATCGCCCTCTATCGTCATGCCGGGGCGCCACAGACCATTCTCGTTTTGCAACGGGGCAATGGCGATAAGGGTCTGGCTAAGAACATCCGCGGTTGGGAACAGCATATCTATTGTGGCCACGCCAGTTTTGCCCTCGTCCAGTGTATGAACGCGCACGCTCTGACCGGCTTTTACGCTCTCGGCATCTTTAGGGAAGACATGGAATTTCGCCCAGACTTGTGATAAATCGGCAATAGTAAACAAAGCCTGTCCATCCGCCACATCACCGATATTGGTATTGCGGGATAAAGCCGTGCCGCTGATCGGAGCGGTGATATTATAATCCTGCAAACTTTCATTGGATTCAACGCCGGCCAGAACCTGCCCCTTATCCACGTTCTCGCCAAGATTGACCTTTACACTGCGAACGATGCCTGCAAAACGCGCCCGTACATCGGCTTTGGTGTTTTCATTCATCACAATACGGCCTGTCAACGGCACAAGCGTTGCGATTTTTGCTGAAGCCGCTTTTTCTATGACCACCCCAGCCTGTTTTGCTGCCTCGGGGCTGATTTCAGTTATTCCCTCGTCATGATCATCATGATCGTCGTGGTCATCAGCGTGAGCATCTTCCGCTTCTT
>CAXBAL010000173.1:0-5001 GCA_963973475.1 uncultured Micavibrio sp. | reverse complement strand
TTAAACACGCTGGATCATTGCCTTGGCAACCGCACCCATGCCGCCAATATTTTAGGCATTTCTATCCGAACATTGCGCAATAAATTGAACCAGTATAAAGATGATGGTTTAGACATTCCCGAAGCAAAATCAGGGTCTTAGGCTCTATTTAGCCCCTTAAATTTGTATTTGCACCGTTTTTCAGGTACACTGAAACCAATAAAAAGTATAAAAAAATATTTTTGGTAATAGTGTGAAAAAATAGAAATGGTGTGTAACAATGACGGATCAACCGCAACAACCTGCCCCTCAAGAAATAGCTGCAAGTCTCGAGAATAATCTCCAGAATTTGCAAAAAATAGCCAGAGATGGCCTTACTCCGCAAACCATAGCAAGTTTGCTGCCTCCTGATATAATGCAGATCGCGAGCTCTTTCATGGGCGATGAGTTTATTGGCGAGCAATTAGAAGCCAATTTTCCTGCGATTAAAGAAGCGATTATAACGCGCATTACCGATCCCGATATTCCTGCCAGTGAAAATATGCTTGTCTTGGCATTGAACGATATGACTGGCGAGGAAATAAAGGGAATTTTGCAATCCGCGCCTGAATTGCAAACTATGATAGCCGACACATTGGTCACAACAAGCAATAGCGGAAGCCTTTTGCAAGGCATTGGCATAAGCACTGAAGGCATCCCCGCAGCCATACTAAACAAACCTGTTACAGACATCACAACAGAAGATTTGAGCGCTGTCGATAATGCAACCTTGCGCAATCTGGTTACACAACTCCCCGTATCGGCAGAAGACGGACAAGGATTTAATGCCGTTTTGACTGCCTTTAATGAAAAGCTTGATGAAGACAGACCGCTATTAAGCGAGGGCGCGACATTGGAAGAACGCCAACAGGCCTTTGATGGAGCGATGGCAGCCATTGTAGAACAACATAATACAACAGGAAATTCCTTTCTAAGCGGCATTCGAAATTTCTTTAATAGTGCGGCGGAGGACGTATCGCTAGAAGAAACCATTACGAATGAAGCCTATAACGCCATTCGCGCTGCGATCCCCGGAAACCTGCAAACAATGAGCGCCGGGGCAAGCGCTAGCATTAATCTCGACGAGATGGATCCGGATGAGTTGAAAGCATTGGTCACCAGCAATAGCGCCGTCATTCACGCAATGGTTACGGATCCTGAAAATAGAGATGCCATCAATGACATCATCACATTGGATCTTATTCGCAATAACATGGATAACCCTGCATTTTCAGGCATGGCCATGGAAATGGCAGCCGGACAAGATAATGGCATGATTGCAGGGCTTATCGGGAATATAATGCAAAATTTCCCCGGTTTGCAGGAAATGTTTGATATGTTCAATGGCCTGTTATCCAGTTTCATTGGCCCGATATTTGAAAATATGGGCTTTGGTAATGATGAAGAGCCCCAAGTAGCGACCGCACCGAACGCAGCGAGCCAAGCTCCGCCTGCAGCAGAGCAGGAGCAAGAAGTCGCCGTAGCAGCTATGCCTGCAGGTCCGGCATAATATTTAAGCCAACGCTTACGGTCGGGCATCAAATTTTATTGTACAAATGTTTTGGTTAGCGTTTAATCTACGCTGACCCTTTCGCCTTTTTCTGCTATCCTTGAAATATTATGTCGGATTCCAACTTGCCAACACCATCACAATCCTCGCCGCCTGCGAAAACGGGCGGGGCTGGCGCAGGTGCGCGTATGGGGCAAGCAGGCGCGGCGATGCGCCCGTTTTTAAGACCCGACATCCTGTTCGCCCTTGGTATTATTGCCATTTTGATGTTCATGCTGGTTCCGGTATCCCCAATGGTGCTGGATTTTGGTTTGTCCATCTCGATCAGTGCTTCTGTCATGGTCTTGATGCTGGTTCTGTTTATTCAAAGGCCGCTGGATTTATCCACCTTCCCGACCATTTTGCTGGTCGTTACCTCGCTCAGGTTGGGACTAAACGTTGCTTCCACACGCCTCATTCTTTCCGAGGGACATAACGGCACAGCTTCTGCCGGAAATGTTATCGAAGCCTTCGGTAGTTTTGTCATTCAGGGAAATTACGTGGTCGGCGGTATCGTTTTTGCCATTCTGGTTATTGTGAATTTTGTTGTGATCACCAAAGGTTCAGGCCGTATTGCCGAAGTTGCCGCGCGTTTCGCACTGGATTCAATGCCGGGCAAGCAAATGGCCATTGATGCCGATATGTCTGCCGGTTTAATCACCGAGGACGAAGCCAAAACCCGCCGGAAAGAGCTAGAGCAGGAAAGCACCTTCTTCGGCTCTATGGACGGTGCGGCTAAATTCGTGCGCGGGGATGCCGTGGCGGGTTTGCTGATTACCTTCGTCAATGTAATCGGCGGGATTATTATCGGGATTACATCCCAAGGCATGACGCTCGCCGCCGCCGCCGCGACGTATACCACTCTGACCATTGGTGACGGTCTGGTCAGCCAGATCCCTGCGCTAATCGTTTCTATCTCCTCCGGTTTCTTGGTCTCCAAAGCCGGCGTTGAAGGCTCTGCCGATAAGGCGCTGCTGGTACAGTTCAGTAAATACCCTATCGCGCTGGGGATGAGCGCGGGGCTGATGATGACGCTGGCAATCGTGCCGGGCATTCCATTTGCGCCGTTTGCCTCACTGGGCGCGGTGATGGGCGCCCTGACTTATTTCGCTTATAAAGCCCAGCAAGTTGAATTCGAAGCCGCCGCGGAACTTGCCGCCGCGCAGCCGGGCGCCCCGCGCAGAGACGGCACCCCTGCCCCTGTAGCCGAGGAACCGATCTCCAAAGCGCTGGCTATTGATACCATACGCCTAGAACTCGGCTATGGTCTACTGCCGCTCGTACAAGGTGAAGGCGGTAACAAGCTCACCGACCAGATCAAAGGCCTGCGCCGCCAATTGGCCGAGGATATGGGCTATGTGCTTCCCGCCGTACGCATTCAAGACAATCTGCAATTGCCCGCCCAGACCTATATTGTGCGCATCAAGGAAATTGAATCCGGGCGCGGCGATGTGCGCCCCGGTATGCTGCTCTGTATGGACCCGACAGGCGCGGCGATTACCTTGCCCGGTGAAAGCACGACCGAGCCTACTTTCGGCCTGCCTGCCATGTGGATCGACAAACAAAACCGCGAGGAAGCTCATTTTAAAGGTTATACCGTTGTGGACGCGCCGACCGTTATCACCACGCATATTACCGAGATCATCAAGGACAATATGCCGGATCTGGTGTCCTACGCCGAGACGCAGAAGCTGCTGGATGAGCTGCCCAAGGATTACCAGAAACTGGTCGCCGATGTTATTCCAAGCCAGATCAATATTGGCGGGCTGCAGCGCGTTCTGCAAAACCTGCTGGGCGAGCGCATTTCCATTCGTGACCTGCCAACCATTCTGGAAGGCGTGGCCGAGGCCACCAATTACACCAAGAACACCGCCTTTATCACCGAACATGTGCGTACGCGCCTTGCCCGCCAGCTCTGCGATAACAACACCAATGCCAATGGCGTGGTGCCGCTCCTCACCCTCTCCCCAGAATGGGAACAAGCGTTTGGCGAGTCACTCATGGGGGACGGCGAAGAAAAACAACTGGCGATGCCGCCCTCGCAACTACAGGAATTCATCGTCGCCGTGCGCGAAGCCTATGACGAGATTTCCGCCCAAGGCGAGACCCCCGTCCTGCTCACCTCCCCCGCCATCCGCCCCTATGTCCGCAGCGTCATCGAGCGCTTCCGCCCACAAACCGTGGTACTATCCCAGAACGAAATTCACCCAAAGGCGCGGATTAAGACCTTTGGTCAGGTGTAGCCATGTCTATGACGGGAGACGAGCCAGTAGAGAATATTTCAAATTCTATCATCAGCTATCCTGGAATTCTCACGGGAATAACATACACACTGGCTGGAGCTTTACTATTTACGCTCATTCATTTCTCTCTTAGTCATCGTTTTCAAAAAAATAAAGACGCGGCTCTTAATTGGAAAGAGCTCACGCCCGCTGAGGCGGCAAAGAGCAACTTCTTACATGTCCTTTACCTTGGAATGATCTGTTTAACTGGCTATATAATCGCCGATCACTATAGTAAAAACATTTATGCTTTATACAGTACTGCCGCAATAATACTTTGCACCGGAATATTGGCAGCAAACAAAGTTCGACCATTTTGGGGCACCATAATATTACTGCCCCTAAAAACGGCCTACATAAGTTTGTTTAGTTTCATAACATTTATGTTGGGTATGCTACCTTTTGCGTTAATTCTCGAAGATACAAATTCGTACATCAACTATATATGTTCAGTAATAATAGTGCCCTTGATTGTCACTTTAGCCGCGATCAAAATCACTCCGCAAGATACGCATGAACCTAAAACTGTGGTGAAGCAACTTCTCGTCATAGGTTTTGCGGCATCACTACTGCTTGCTACACCAGGGCTATTTGAATGGATTGCCAATCTAATAACCGAATAAACCACTTTATCCCGAAAATTATCCACATTAGGGGATTCACATACGGTTTCTTTACGTTTATCATCTAGAATAAGGATTCTAGAAAATATATACTTACAACAACAAAGTGATTCAGATTAGCCATGCGGCTCAAATCTTTCTATGCAAAAACAGTAACGGAAGCAATGCAAATGGTTCGGGAGATACTCGGAGAAGATGCTGTAATCGTTGCCACTCGTGAAGAAAAGGGTGGCAAAAGCGTTTGCGTGACCGCTGCTATCGAGCCGGGCTTTGAAAAGGGCGCCTATTTCGATGAGTATGCGGACTCGCCCAATTTCGAAGTTGGCGCGGATGATTACGCACAAGGCGGCTCCGGCTGGTTGCAATATGACGGCGAAGACGAAGAATATGCCGTGACCGAAGAAATCACCGAAGCCATGCTGAAACACGGCGTGCCGGAAGATGTGCTGGATCACATTATCTCCTGCGCAACTGTTATTGGCCTTGAACAACCTTCCGTAGCGCTGGTCGCCGCGATTGAACATCTCTA
>CAXBAL010000172.1:0-5016 GCA_963973475.1 uncultured Micavibrio sp. | reverse complement strand
ACCGCCTGCTTCGGACTCAACCTGCGGCCATCCAACCACGCCAGTGTTTCATCAATAGTCCAGCGCTGCGACACATCATCATGTAATAACCCGCGCAGCAGCTCCAAAATAGGCCCTGTAAAACGGTCCTTTCCTGTCACCGCAGCATAGCTTCCAATATCCAGCTTTCGTTTGATAACAGCATCATCGCTAAGGCCGTGCATCGGATCATGCTGGCGCAACATCACTGCCAACATCACCCCAAAGGCATACATATCGGTGGCTTGTGTGCCAGGCCCGCGCGCTATATTATCCGCCATTGCACGATCAATCGGTTCGTACTGGGCGTTTTGATTGTAACCGGAGGGGCTCGTCAAACAATCACCCAGCACAATTTGTTTCAGGTTGTTTGATCCACCATTATAAATATTGGATGCCCTGATGGAACCGTGCACAAAATCACGGTCACGAAAATCCTGCAAAATACCGGAAAATGGCTTTAATATACGTTCCATAACGATATCGTTCTTAAAGCCGAGCGCTTGCTCCTGATCATCCGTTATTAATTTGGTGCCCAGCGTGTTCTCATAAATAAAAACATATCGCTCCTGTTTGGCGGGGGGCCAGTAAACAGCGCCATGCCGCACCAATTTTGCCAAATTCGGGTTTATAATCCCTTGATAAATTTCCACCTTATTATGACGTGGCACCAAAGGCTGCTCGTTCACATAGGCAATAAAATTACCGCGCCCCTTTTTTTGCGTTGCTTTATATGCTCGTATAACACCGTTATCATAGCTCTCGAAACGCTCGGAGCTCTCTATTTCATACTCGGCAAGCCTCGCCACACCATCGGAGGAGCCGGATTTTTCGCTTTTCTGCGCAGACTTTTTATCTTCCTGAAGCGGCTTGCCATCGGGACGTTTGTTTTCTTCTGCCAAGTTTTGATCTTCTGCTTGATCTTGCGTATCAGACATAGAAATTCTTTCTAAATAGTCCCTTGATGGCACTGATATTCAATTATCATACCATTAAGAACCGCTATCGTGAAAAAAATAATCTACATCTATTTTTACGAAAAAGGCCTAAGGAAGCCTTAACCCACAAATGGATCTTCCATCAGGATCGTATCGTCGCGCTCAGGACTTGTGGATAGCAAAGTCACCGGGCATTCAATGAGCTCCTCAATATGACGCACATATTTGACAGCCTCTGCGGGCAACTCTTTCCAGGTACGCGCGCCGCGTGTGCTCTCGCTCCACCCTTGCATAGTCTCGTAAACCGGAACAACAGCGGCCTGATCGGCTTGACCGGAAGGGAAGTAATCCAGCTTCTCGCCGTTCAGCTCATACCCTACGCAAATTTTAATCTCTTCCATCCCGTCCAGAACGTCCAGTTTGGTCAACGCAATCCCTTTGATACCGGAGAGCTTAACCGATTGGCGTACCAAGGCCGCATCAAACCAGCCGCAACGGCGTTTACGACCAGTCGTCGTGCCAAATTCATGGCCTTTTTCGCCAAGGAAAGCACCGATCTCATTATCCTGTTCGGTCGGAAATGGCCCCGATCCGACGCGGGTTGTGTAAGCTTTGGTAATCCCCAGAACATAATTTACGGCATCAGGGCCAACGCCAGCCCCCGTTGCAGCCTGCGAAGCTACAATATTGGATGAGGTCACAAACGGATATGTGCCATGATCGACATCCAGCATAATCCCTTGCGCGCCTTCAAACAAAATTTTCTTATTATCGCGGCGTGCCTCATCCAGAACGCGCCAAACCAAACCCGCATAGCTCAAAACCTCATCGGCAATCCCAAGCAAGTCTTTATACATATCACCAACATCAAGCTGCTCGGCGCCCAACCCCTTCAGCAAAGCATTGTGATGCAGCATCATGGTCTCAAGTTTCTTTTTCAAAAGGTCTTTATCGCGCAAATCACAAATGCGGATACCGCGGCGCGCAACTTTATCTTCATAAGTCGGACCAATGCCGCGCCCCGTCGTACCGATTGGATTGTTACCGCGCGCGCGCTCTAAGGCTTGATCCATCGCCGCATGCACGGGTAGGATCAAATGCGCGGTATCGGCAACAATCAGGTTTTTTGGCGTTATATCAACGCCCTTTTCCCGCACGGTTTTGATCTCGCTGAGCAGCGCCCAAGGGTCAACCACAACGCCGTTTCCGATCACGGAGATTTTATTCTTGCGGACAATTCCTGATGGCAGAAGGTGCAATTTATATCCTACGCCGTCAATCACCAGCGTATGGCCTGCATTATGCCCGCCCTGAAAGCGCACAACCACATCAGCGCGGTTCGAGAGCCAATCAACAATCTTGCCTTTACCTTCATCGCCCCACTGGGAGCCCACAACCGCGACATTCGCCATAATATTCTATCTTTCTTCTGGTTTTCCGTTTTTGTAAATATGTGTAACCCGCTCAGGCAGGTTTTGCTCATTTTGAACACGCACAAGGCTCCAACCTTCTTTGCGCAAATCCTCAAGCGCGTGCCAAGGTACATCGCCCGCGACCGCGAGTATTTTCTCGGCTTTCGTAATCATAACCGCAGGGCGGATTGTATCCATATAAAGCGTAAAGCCAATAGCATTTTTCTTGTGTTGCCCGGATTGCACCGAACCGAAGGTAATATAATAATGACCGCCGCGACCAAGCTCACCGCGAATACTCTTTGCGAACAGTGTAAAGGCAATCCCGCTATGGTATTCAAAACCCTTGGTTTCAAAGGCATCAAATGTAAGGCTTACATCGGTAATACCTAGATCATCCAGCGCCTTTTGAATATCGCTAACGACGCTATGAAGCTTTTCAGCCTCCCCCTTTATCGCAGGCGGCAAATCCAAATTTGTAATAACCTCCAGCGCGGGTTTGGCGTAGCCAGTAGCATCCAGCAACGCCAGAACAATCTCTTTACCACCAAAATCCAATTTACCAATGCGATCACGATCCCGTTTATCCAGCGCCTCTAACAAGGCTTGACGGGTCTCGGCATCCAACCGCCATTCCTCTATCAACGCATCCACCAAACGCGGCAAGGTCAAATCAAGCGTAATATCAGTGATACCAAGCGCCTTAAGTCCCATGATGGCCAAAGTTGCACTTTCGGCATAACTTTCGCGGCTATCATCGCCCGTTATCTCGCATCCGACCTGCGTAAACTGGCGCGCCGTGCGTAATTGGCCGGCAGAAGCGCGCAGCACATCATTGGCATAGGTCAAACGCATTGGCGCTTGATCTTTCGGCAAGCGTGTACAAACGATACGGGCAATTTGCGGGGTTATATCGGCGCGCACACCGAGCATGCGGCGGGATACCGGATCCATAACGCGGAAAGTATCTTGCGACAGAGAGGCCCCCGGGCCAGGCGCCAGCAGGCTGCCTTCAAACTCCATCAGCGGCGGCTTAATCCGGCGATACCCGTAGCCTGTAAAAAGCCCCATTAACGCATTAATCGCGCTGGCTTCCTTTTCCGCATCGTCCGGCATTAAATCAACAAATCCGGTGGGCAGAAGTCCTAAATGTGCTTCAAATTCGCTCATGGTTACTCATGATTATGTTTGTCTGATATACCCTTATGCAATACGCAGGCAGACGGAAAATGTCAATCGCTCTCTTGGCTTCATTCACGCAGATTTCGCCGCGCTCGCAATGACGCTGCAAAGATCGCCGACGATTTGCTCGACGCGGGATTGGTCATCCCCTTCGGCCATCACGCGAATAACAGGCTCGGTGCCCGATGGACGCACCAGAACGCGGCCATCTGCTGCCAGCGTGCTATTTGCCTGATCCAGAGCCTCTTTGACCTGCGCTTGATCCAAAATAGCCGCCGCGCTGATCCCCCCTGATTGAAAGCGCACATTTTGCAAGATTTGCGGCACAGGTTCGAAATGATAAAGCGCTTCAGAAGCAGGCTTACCGCTTTGTTTGAGCACGGCCAGAATTTGCAGCGCCGCCAGCAAACCATCCCCCGTGGTGGCAAAATCATGGATAATCAGATGTCCTGATTGTTCGCCGCCCAGCGCCAGATCGTCCTTCCGCATAGCCTCGACCACGTAACGGTCACCAACGGAAGTGCGCGCAAGTTCAATGCCCTGCGTTTTTAAAAACCGCTCCAGCCCCAGATTGGACATTACCGTAGCCACAACCTTATCTCCGGCCAAACGCCCACGTGATTTCATGAAGAGCGCCATAGTCGCCATTAATTGATCGCCATCAATCTTGCGCCCAAGCTCATCGACCACGATCAGGCGGTCGGCGTCACCATCCAGCGCAATCCCTATATCCGCGCCATTATCCAGCACGGCGCGCTGTAAATTATCGATCGCTGTTGCGCCATACCCATCATTAATATTGCGGCCATTGGGCGTAATACCGATAGAAATTACATCGGCCTCAAGCTCCCACAAAACTTGCGGGGCAACTTTATAGGCCGCGCCATGCGCGCAATCGACAACGACCTTCACACCCTCAAGGCTCTGGCGGCGCGGAAAGCTCTGCTTGATAAATTCCGCGTAACGCCCGGTGGCATCATCAAGGCGGCTGGCCTTACCCAGATCGGCAGGCGCGGCGTAATGCGCGCTCATGTCTTGATCCATCATCTCTTCAATTTGTAACTCTAGCGCATCATCGAGCTTATAGCCATTCGCCCCGAACAGCTTTATTCCGTTATCCTGAAACGGATTATGCGAGGCGGAAATCACGACACCAAGATCGGCGCGCAAAGATCGCGTCAACATTGCAACGCCAGGTGTCGGTATCGGCCCTGTCAAAATGACGTCCAACCCCATCGCACAAAATCCGGCCGTCATGGCTTGTTCAATCATATACCCTGAAAGCCGCGTATCTTTCCCGATGACAACACGGTCGGTTTTATCGCGCATTTGCGATTCCCGCAAAACGATCGCCGCCGCCATTGCCACTTTTAAAGCCATATCAGCGGTCATTGGCGGCGTATTGGCCTGCCCGCGAATTCCATCTGTACCAAAATATTTTCTGCTCATGCGCACAAGAATGCCTA
>CAXBAL010000171.1:0-5053 GCA_963973475.1 uncultured Micavibrio sp. | reverse complement strand
GCGGAGACCGCACCCCCGAAAGGGGAAGTTACGCAGACGCAGACCCAGCCAGAGCGTTCGGTAGAGATTAAAACTCTGCCCTATACGCCGCCCGCCAGCGCGCCGAAGCCTATTGAGGGTGTAGAACAAAAAGCGCTGAGCAATGCGCAAGGCGTGAAGGCTGAAATGCTGGCTTTGCTCAATAAAACCACGTTGCAACTGAGCGATGGCGGTAAATTACAGGGGGTAACTGTACGCCTTGATCCCCTAACTGCTGATATGCTGACGCAAATTACAGCCAGCGCGCCGCAGATTAGCATCAATGCCCTGCCTGATAGCGTCCAGACATTGGCGCAAAGCTTGCCGATCAAGATCGAAAGCCAGACCGCGCAGGCTTTGTTGCAAACCCTTCCCACAGCGACAACGGCATCGAGCGCGCCACCAACGATCATTGACACCCTGCTGCAACAGGCCAGCACGCAACCTGTAAATACAATTTCAAATCAAAGCTTTAGCGTGCAAAATTTAAACCAGATCATTCAAGCTCCGATTGCCCTCGCTGCAAATCCCGCGCCCGCACCTTCGGCACAGTTAATTATCCTTGATAGCAGCGCAAGCTTTTCTCCGCAAAAGATTGATATCGTTAAACATTTATCCGCCGACGCCATCAAGGTAACCGCAAGCGATGCTATAAACGCTATCCCACAAGGCACCAGTACGCCGCCATCAGGAATATTTACCGCTAACTTGCAAGGGCTCACGCTACCCGATGTAAAATTATTCACACCCGAGAACATTGCGGCCGCACTGCCAAGCGGGGAAATACCGCTCAAAGAGTTCCTGAAAATGCAGGCGGCAGAAATACAGACCGCCGCACAATCCCAGCCATCCGCGCTGGCCATCACGCCGGAAGGCGACAATCTGAAACTCGCAGCCCTGCAAAAACCCGATATTTTCGCGCTGAATAATCCCGTTCTCACACAAGCGCAAATCGGCACTGTGACGGCCACGCTTAGCGGGTATACACCGCAAAATTTGCCCGTGCTGAGCTTTTTCCCGCCCGAGGGCGCGGCGCCGCAAAGTTTTATCCTGCAATTGCCGCTGCAAAATCTCGCGCCCGGCACGATGTTCGAGATTGCGCCGCAATTGACAGGCGTTAATACGGCGGCAAATACGCCTGTTCCACTTCCCGCGCCCTCCGCACTCATCACCCCCGGCAATTGGCCGACAATGGAGGAAATCGCACAGACTCTGAGTACGATCAGCGCCAATAACGCCATCGCGGCGGGCGCATCCAGCATTCTCCCCTCCCCGTCCAACCCCGCGCAGATGGCACCAGCCGTACTGTTTATACTGGCCGCGCTGAAATCAGGCGATCTTGCGCAAACATTGAACGACAAGGCACAAGATTCGCTCCGCCGCTCCGGCAAGGGCAATCTGCTGAACCGTTTGAGCGGCGAGGGCAATATCATAAACCGCACCCATGTCGATAGCGCGGGACAGGATTGGCGCGCCCTGACGATCCCCATGCAATGGCAACAGGAAATCCATAGAGCTGCGCTGTTTTATAAGCACAGCGAGAATGAAGATGGCGAGGGCAGCGCAGGCGGCGGTAAGCAAACCCGCTTTATATTCGATCTGGCGCTCAGTCAAATGGGTAAGGTACAATTGGATGGACTGCACAGGAACGAGCGGCTGGATCTGATCGTGCGCACGCAAGAGACATTCAGCCGCGCCATGCAATTGCAAATGAAAAGCGCCTATGCCGATGCAATGGAGATGAGCGATTTAAACGGCGATCTGTCCTTTCAGAACGACCCGCAAAACTGGGTCAATATTCAGGTGAAGGACAACGAGAAGTTCAAAGCCAATATTTGATTAATGAGTAAGTTCCAGCATTTGCGGCGTATAGGTACTTTTGACTTTACGGGCGATCAGAGCACTCTGATCAAAACCACCCAGCATTTTCGAGGCTTGCGGGCTAAGGGCAATAACATCACGGCCGCGCGCGGCGGCTTTGCTCATAACGCGCGCCGATAAAAATGCTAGCGAATTGTACCGCAGCGATGGATTGAATATATCCCCTTCCAGCGCCGGCTCCATATACCCGCTCGCGATCATGGTGCGGATGCGGGATTTTTGCACGGCTTTTGACGGGTCCGCACTGCGCAAATCGCGGTAAGCTGCCTCGATTTCCTTGGCGGCTTGCAACGCGCGTTCATCCAGATGCGAGAACCCCGTCCAGATACCATCGCCTTCTTCGCGGATCACCTTACCGCCATATTTCTGCGCTATCACTGTAATGTCCTGCAGCAAACGATCTGTCATTTTATAGGCAAGCGTTTGCCCCTCTGCCTCTATAATCTTTTTGTATCCGCTGATGTCGGAGAACAACAAAACCCCGTTGGGCTGGGTAGGTGGCTCAAGATCCATCTTATCTGATAAACCATCACGGTAATCACGCAGCAAGGCGGCCATGCTCTCGGATACAGACAATTGCAATCCGCCGATATTCAGTATGTTTTCGGGATTTTTAAATTCTATCGCGGAGCCTTTATCAAAGGCCAGCTGCAGAACAAAGCGGCTCTGCGGGGTTTGGCCGATAATATTCAGGCAATCATGATCTGCCATGCGGCTGGGATAAAGACCACTTTTGCCCTCCTCCAGCGCTTGCCCGACGGAGGTGCCGGATTTTGATATGCGGCGGCGGGTAAGATTTTGCGCGACAAATTCCTGATGATCGGCACTTGTGTTGACCGAAGTTTGATGCAGCACAGCCAGCTCGGCGGGACGTTTTCTATCCTCGGCATAAATCGCACAACCATAAAAGGCGTTGCCCAAATCATGCGCGGCAATAGCGCGCGCGGCGGCTTGCTCTACATTGGCCAAGCGCCCAGTCAGACGCTGCCCCTGTCTTTTTAATGCTTCAACTTGTCCCATAGTAAGAGACGCTCCCGTTATGCTTTCGGGATTAGTAACATATCTTTATGAATAATGCGAGTTTTTACTCTTCCTCGGCGCGGCGGCGGTATCCTTCTAGTGCGACCTCATCAAGCAGGTCGCTTTCTTTCTTTTTCAGCTCTTTGTCTTCCTCTGCTTCGCGGCGCTCTTGCGTGATTTCAACCTTTTTCAGCTCGGCAAAGGCATCACGCATATCTTCACGAGCGATATTGATACGGTTGTTCAGTTTTTTCATCGCCTCGTTGATATCTTCCACGCGCCCGCGCACGGCTTCAGAATAATGGCCAAAATACCCCAGCGCCTCAACGCCCATCTCGTCGACCTTCTTGCGCTCTTCGGCCAGCGTGGTGAGCATGGTTTCCTTTTGCCCCTCCAACTCATCGGCCTGTTTATACAGCTCGGCCAGAAATTTCTGTTTCTGCTCGACAGCATGGCGGCGGACGCGGATTAAGGCTTCGAGATCGGCCATGGATTACCCTCCGGCCTTCCCTTGATAGGGCAACCCTAAAATACTGGCCAGAATGGCGAAGCCTTCTTCTATAGGCGTATTCTCGTCTTTATGCTGGCTCAAGAATTCCTCGATTTGGGGATAGAGCTTTATGGCCTCGTCCACCATGGGGTCGGAGCCTTTGCGGTACGCACCAAGGCGGATCAATTCCTCCATATCCTCATAGGCGCTGATCAAGCGCTTGGCGCGCCTTAATATCATATTCTGCTCTTCGGTAATCGCACCGGGTAGTGAGCGCGAGACGGATTTCAGCACATCAATGGCCGGATAACGCCCGCGGTCGGCAATCTCGCGGCGCATGACGATATGGCCGTCCAGAATACCCCGCGCGGCATCGGCCACGGGTTCATTGTGATCATCCCCCTCCACGAGAACGGAGAATAATCCTGTAATAGAGCCTTTGCCGGGTGCACCCGGCCCTGCGCGCTCCAACAACCGCGCTAGCTCGGAAAAAGTGGTGGGCGGATAGCCTTTGGAGGTTGGCGGCTCGCCCGCAGATAGGCCAATTTCCCGCTGCGCCATCGCAAAGCGGGTGACCGAATCAATCAGGCACAAAACCTGTTTGCCCTGATCGCGAAAATATTCACTGACTGCCAGTGTTGTATAGGCGGCTTGGCGGCGCATCAAGGCTGGCTCATCACCAGTGGCAACGATAACGACAGAGCGTTTCAAGCCCTCTTCGCCCAGATCATCTTCGATGAATTCCTGCACCTCGCGGCCACGTTCACCAACCAAGCCGATCACCGAAATATCGGCGGCGGTATAACGCGCCATCATCGAGAGCAGCACTGATTTCCCGACGCCGGAGCCTGCAAATATCCCCATTCTCTGACCGCGGCAAGTCGCCAGAAATGTATTCATTGCCCGCACGCCGAGGTCTAGCTGCGCGCCAATACGCTGGCGTGAGTGCGGCGGCGGCGGTTTATTGCGCAGCGGCACGGGATGCCCGCCATGATGGATAGGCCCCTTGCCATCAATCGGTTGCCCCAGCGCATTTATGACCCGCCCCAACCAACGCTCATCGGGAAGCACGAGCGGCTCTGTGCTCTGGAACACGGCCTTGCAGCCCAGCCCGACCCCTTCCAGCGTGCCGAAGGGCATCAGCAAGGCATGGCCTTCTTTAAAGCCCACAACCTCGCAAGGGATATCGCGCCCCGGCTCGGGGATAAGATGCACATGCGATCCGATCGAGAGATTCGCGCCAAACCCTGCAATCTCGACCAACAGCCCCAGAATTTTGGTCACGCGTCCGTACACTTCCTTATCAGAGAGTGTTTTTAATTCGGCAATAACTTGATCGGCGAGACGGTCCATAGCTTTAGTATACCCAAATATTAGACAATATTAAATAAAACCGGCGTGAATACTTGCATATATAATTCATTTTAGAATTTGCACACCGCGTTAACCTTTGTTAATATAGATATTAATAAAGATTAATAAAAAAATAAGAAAACACGATTCTAAATATTAAGAAAGCGGGCATTTATCATGAGAGTTCTCCTAGTCGAAGACGACACCTCAACAGCGAAATCAATCGAGCTTATGCTCAAATCAGAAGGCTACATTATTGATACCACCGATTTGGGTGAAGACGGGCTGGAG
>CAXBAL010000170.1:0-5067 GCA_963973475.1 uncultured Micavibrio sp. | reverse complement strand
TTGTCTTTATCAAGACCTTTTTCGCGGTATTTTTCCTCGATCTTCCATTCGATCGGCAGGCCGTGACAATCCCAGCCCGGCACGTAAGGCGCGTTATAGCCCTTCATTTGCCAGCTTTTTACAATGACATCTTTCAGGATTTTATTAACAGCATGACCCATATGGATATTGCCGTTGGCGTATGGCGGACCGTCATGCAAAATCCATTTCGGCTGGCCTTCGGATTTTTCGCGGATTTTTTCATCCAGCTTCATGTCCTGCCATGCCTTGACCATTTCCGGTTCTTTCTGGGGCAAATTGCCGCGCATCGGAAATTCGGTTTTGGGCAGAAAGACTGTGCCACGGTATTTATCCTGATCGTTATCGCTCATCTGGTATCACTTTATTTAAATTTCTTACATATCTCTAAGCCTCGCACTATGCGTCATATTGCCAGTGAAATCAACACCGTGCTATGGTGCGAAAAAAAATGATTCTCGCTTGCAAGCGAACAGGGAAACGAGCAATGTTAAAGATGATGGATAAGAACCCTCCTGCTATGGATAGCGCGCTTAGCGCCGATATTAGGCAATCAACCGATACGGTGTTGATGGTCAGGCCGCATGCGTTTACTCCCAACCCGCAGACAGCGGCCGATAATTCATTCCAGTGCGAAACTGTGAAAAAGGACGCAAAGGTGTTGGCCACATTGGCGTATGAGGAAGTCAGCGCGATGGTTGCTCTGCTCGAGTCCAAAGGCATCACCGTACATTTGTTTGAAGATGACGGGCGGAGCGGTACGCCCGATTCCGTCTTCCCCAATAATTGGATTACGACTTACTGTGAGGGCCTGATCGGCGTACATGCGATGTATGCGCCAAACCGCCGTAAAGAGCGCCGCGCGGACGTTCTGGAGTTTTTCCAGAGCCGTTATGATGTTCTGGATGTGATTGATGATTCCAGCGCCGCCGAAGATGGAAAATATCTGGAAGGCACAGGCGTGCTTATTCTCGATCGCCTGTATAAGATCGCCTATATGTGCCGTTCCATGCGCACGAATGAGGAGCTGTTAGAGAAATATTGCCGCGATTTCGGCTTTGCCGCCATGGCCTTTGATGCCAGCGATGAAGAAGGCACGCCGATTTATCACACCAATGTGATGATGTGCCTTGGAAGTGAATTCGTACTTATCGGGCTGGAGTGTATCAAGGATGAAGCCGAACGCGCAAGGGTAGAGCATATGCTCAAGACCACAGGGCGCGAGATTATCGAGATTAGCCAAGATCAGATCGCCGCCTTCGCGGGCAATGCGCTGGAGCTGCAAGGTGCGAGCGGAAAATTGCTGGCG
The DNA here is from genome assembly GCA_963973475.1 of uncultured Micavibrio sp. GTDB lineage: Bacteria > Pseudomonadota > Alphaproteobacteria > Micavibrionales > Micavibrionaceae > UBA2638. The sequence continues at coordinate 3,740 of CAXBAL010000170.1, read as the reverse complement.
CTCTCGACCACGGCATTTGACGCTTTAACGCCGGAGCAAAGAGCGCGCATTGAGAATTACGCCGAGCTTTTGCCCATTGATATTCCAACGATTGAACTGGCGGGCGGATCTGTGCGCTGTATGCTCGCGGAGATATTTTTAGCCCCTAAGGCGAAATAAGCTGGAGCACGATCACCGCAGCGGGGACGGTAAATATGCCCAAGATCGTGCTAATCAGCACGGCAGCGGCGGCCTTTTCGGGGTGAAGCTTTAGCGTTGCCGAATAGGCCACCAAATTACCGGCCAGTGGCACCGAAGTAATGATAACCAGCATCGTATGCACCTCGTTTCCATACCAATGCAGGTAATGTAAATCGGCCAGCACCAGTCCAAAACCGGCCAACGGCCATGCCACGAATTTCGGAATAAAGAGATTGAAAAGGAGCTTCCAGTCAACCTCCAGCTTTTCCAGCTTGCCTAGTGCAACGCCGATAATCATCATGCCGATAAAAACCCATGCGCCGATGGCATAATTCCAGTACCTCAGGAAAGCATCCGGCAGCTCCAGTCCGCTCAGATTATAAATCAGACCGAAAATAATCGCGTAAATCACAGGAAGCTTCAGAACTTTAATCAGCGCCCCTTTCATCGTGGCATTCCCGCGCGCCCCGAAGAAATACCCCAATCCGACCTCGTTCAGGAAAATGCCCAGATTAAGCAAGGCATAGACCCCGGCCCATTGTTCCCCCAACAAAGCGAGTACCACAGGCAGGCCGAAATACATTGTATTACCGACCACGCTGGCCATGCCGACCAGATTGGCGCGGTTGTTTTTCCATGTCACTTTTGCGATATTATAGGCCACAATTCCGATTATGCTGGAGGCCGAGAACGCAAAAACAGGCAAGAGCATATATTCCGGCGTAAATTCCATACGCGCTAATGCTCCGAAATTCACAATAGGTGCCAGAATATAGATCGCGACAATCGCCATGGAATGCAAATTTACATCCAGCCATCGCCCCGAGATAAACCCGAGCGCAATGAGAGCGTAAAGCGGCAAAATATTGGCGATGAGGAGGATGAGAATATCTATCATATGGGCGTTATATCAAAATCTCGCGCGCCTCGGCACAGTCTTTTTCCATTTGATCGGTTAATTCGTCCAGTGAATTGAACTTCGCCTCACCGCGCAGTTTTTGTACGGGTTTCACGCGCAGGGTCTTACCGTAAATCTCGCGGTTGAAATCGAAGATGAAGGTCTCGGCCTGCGCGATCGGAATCTCGAACATCGGACGAATGCCAATATTGGCGGCGCCGGCTTGCCAGCCTTCCTCCCCCTCAATCTGCGCCAGAACGGCATAGATTCCATAGGCGGGGTGCACGCAATCACCAAGGCTCATATTCGCGGTGGGATAGCCAAGCTCGCGCCCGCGCTGGTCGCCTTTGACGATCTCGCCGCGGATTTCCCAGTCCCAGCCCAGAATTTTATTCGCTGCCGCTATATTGCCATGGCGCAATTCTTGGCGGATGCGGGTGGAGGACAAGGCGCTATCGCCATCGTCGCAGACTTTCTCGATCACGGTAATACCTAGCCCGGCATCGCGGATGGTTTGGGGCGAACCTTTGCGGAGCTGGCCGAAATGAAAATCATTACCGACCACGATATGTTTGGCCGCCAAGCCGTCCACGAGAATATCACCCACAAATTTTTCCGCAGACTGACTGGCGAAATCCCAGTTGAAGTTTAGCTGGATGACAAAATCTGCCCCGCAAGCCTCCAAGCGCTCCAGTTTTAGTGCAGATGGAGTAATGCGGAAGGGTGGTTCATCGGGGCGGAAAAGTTTGCGCGGGTGCGGCTCGAAGGTCAGAACGGCAAAGCCGCAGTCCTGATCACGCGCCATATTGCGCGCCCGTTCCAGCAGGAACTGATGTCCTTTATGTACGCCGTCAAAATTGCCGATAGCCACCACACAGCCGCGCGCCCGATCCGGTAATGATGTATACTCTGTGAATACGTCCATGGAAATTCTGTTACTGCCGTTAATTCTTACGACAGTATTTGAACAACAAAGAGGGGATAAAAGCAAGACAAACCACCCTCTTGTGCTTCGCTAAACAAATGATTAGGGTTATTTTTCAATGCCGTTACCTGAGTCGCCAACCCAAAGGAGCATGACTTGACAGAGATCACCCAAGAGCCGAAGAAAAGTCCGGCGCGCGCTGTTTTTAACATTATCGTGATTGCCTTTGTCATCGTCTGCGATCAAATTACCAAATGGATGGTGACCGAGTTGATTATCCGCCCTGAAAACGGCGGAAAAGGGCTGAATTTCGTAACATGGATCACGACCCTGCCAGATAAAGTGTCCTATGCCCAATTCGAGGTTTTGCCGTTTTATAATATCGTGATGGTCTGGAATTACGGCGTGAGTTTCGGCATGTTCAATAACCAAAGCACGGAAAATGCTTTCCTTCTGGTGGGAATTTCCCTCGTCATCGCTCTTATGTTACTGATTTGGATGCTGGGCAGCCCCAGCAAATATGCCTCTTTGGGGCTGGCTTTGGCGATTGGCGGAGCGTTCGGCAATATCATAGACCGCGTGCGGTTCGGCGCGGTGATTGATTATATCGACATTCACGCCATGGGCTATCATTGGCCCGCCTTTAATGTTGCCGACAGCGCTATTGTTGTGGGCATTGGAATCGTTATAATACATTCACTGTTTTTTGAAAAAAAGACGGACAAATAACGAAACCGATTTATATTACAAACTGATTTGACAACCAACTATATGAGTATCCGCATGACACACACGAAATACACCTTGTTATTGGGCGCATCTTTTGCCTTGATCTTAAGCGGCTGTTCCAGCGCGAAAGAATCGCTTGGCCTTGGCCGCTCTGCGCCTGATGAATTTATGGTGGTGAAACATGCCCCGCTCGCTATGCCGCCGGATTATAATCTGCGCCCGCCCGCCCCCGGTGCGCCGCGCCCACAAGAACAATCCACCGACCAGCTTGCCAGAACCACCGTCTTTGGCGCCCAACAATCCAACGCCGCAAGCGCAGCCGCGCCAGATAGCACCGAGGCCGCTTTGCTGCAACAAGCGGGCACAGCGCAAGCCAATCCGAATATTCGCAATGTCGTCGATCAGGAAACAACCGAGCTGGAAGAAAGCAACAAAACGGTTGCCGGAAAACTCCTACATATCGGCCGCGACAAAGAAAGCGCTAAAGTGCTAAATGCCAAAGAAGAAGCCGAGCGCTTGCAGAAATATAAAACGATTGGCGAGACGCCCGAAGCCGAACAATAAGAGGATATATGGCCTATTCAAGTGCTGCGAAAACTTTTAAAGCAACCTGCATCGCGCTCTTATGCGCCGCCGCTTTTCCCGCTCTAAGCCATGCACAGGAAGAGGCCGCAAGCCCGGCTATAGAAGTACAGCAGGAAAGTGCCACTACATCAGATAATCAGAGCGCGGGCGAAGTAGGCACGGATGAAGTCAGCACGCCTGTTATCGAGCCCCCATCGGGCAAGGTATTCGATGCCCGCACTATGACGCTGGACAATGGGATGCAGGTTGTGGTTGTAGAGAATAACCGCGTCCCCGTTATCACCCATATGGTCTGGTACCGCGCAGGCGCCGCGGACGAGCCGCGCGGCAAATCCGGCATTGCGCATTTCATGGAACATTTGATGTTTAAAGGCTCCGAAGGGCTAGAGCCGGGGGAATTTTCGCGCGTGATCCGCAATCTTG
>CAXBAL010000169.1:0-5163 GCA_963973475.1 uncultured Micavibrio sp. | reverse complement strand
CCGTCTTTGGACCAGCCGCAATAATCGCCGGGAACGGCGGCAAGAAAAGCTTCCAGACGTGATTTTTCGGCCAGAAGGGAGCCGCGTCCTGTCAGGGTGTTCATGAGGTTGGCGATAAGGGTCGATTTTGAGTGCTGTTTTGCCACATTGCACAGTCTATGGAGGCGCCGTGATTGCATCAAGCGTTTTTTCGTGTTTGACAGCGCTTTTAAAGAATGACGGTGCGCTGGCCTTGGATGAAAATACGGCGCTGGCAGTACAAATCAATTGCGCGCGCCAAAACCCGCGATTCTGTATCGCGTCCCAGCATCTGAAGCTTTTCCGGCGGTTGGGCGTGATCTATGCGCACAATGTCTTGCTCGATAATCGGGCCTTCATCCAGATCATGTGTTGCAAAATGCGCCGTGGCGCCAATTATTTTGACCCCACGTTCATAAGCTTGGGTGTATGGGCGCGCGCCTTTAAAACCGGGCAGGAAAGAATGATGGATATTGATGACGCGGCCCGCATAATCGCGGCAAAAATCATCGCTCAAAATTTGCATATAGCGCGCCATGACAATGAGCTCGGCGCCGCTTTGATCAATAAGGGTGCGGATTTGGCTTTCCTGCTCCTGCTTTTTTCCCTTTTCGAGCGGGTAGTGGTGATAGGCAATGCCGCGCTGCTCTGCCAATTCGCGGTTGGTGTCATGGTTCGATGCGATGGCGGCAATGTCGATATTGAGATGATTGGTACGCCAGCGGTACAAGATATCGTTCAAGCAGTGATCGGTTTTGGACACCAAAATAAGTGTTTTTACGGGTTTAGCCTGTACATTCAGAGCCCAGTCAATTTTGAACTCCTTTGCGATGATTTTGAAGTTTTGCGAAAAAAGAGAGAGCGCGGATTTGTTGAGCGGTTTAATAACAACGCGCATAAAAAACTGGTTCGATAAAGGGTCATTGAACTGTGATGCTTCTTCGATATTGCAATCGGCATTACTGAGGCAGGTCGCCACGGCGGCGACTATGCCTGATCGGTCTTTGCATTGCAGGGTCAGAATTTGCTGGGTCATTTATATTTTCACTGGTGTTTTTATCAATCGTTTCTATCTTAATGATAGAAGAGATAAAGCCAAGCAGAAAGGCCATGATCATGGGACAAATTGAATTTAAAGAAGCGCAGGGGCGGTATGAGCAGGATTTTGACGGCCATATCGTGTATGCCAACACGCGTAAAAAAGACGATATTCTTTATATTGATTATGTGTATGCCCCGCCCGAATTGCGCGGCAAAGGAGCGGCGGGAGATTTTATGACCAGTTTAATGGCGGTTGTGCGGAACGAAAATTTAAAGGCCAAACCCGTTTGCGGATACGCGGCCAGCTGGCTGCGTCGTCATGAAAAAGATTTTGCGGATATCACCGTATAAAAAAGCCCCGGCCTATGAAGCCGGGGCTTTTATTATTATTTCACTTGCAATTAGTAGCGGTAGTTATCGCCTTTGAACGGGCCTTTAACCGGAACACCGATATATTCACCTTGCTGATCGCTCAGCTTGGTGAGTGTTGCGCCGACCTTTTCAAGGTGCAGGGCGGCGACTTTTTCATCCAGATGTTTCGGTAGAACGTAAACTTTGTTTTCGTACTCACCGTGGTTGTTCCAAAGTTCCATCTGCGCCAATGTCTGGTTGGTGAAAGACGCGCTCATGACGAAGCTTGGGTGGCCTGTGGCGCAACCAAGGTTCACAAGACGTCCTTCGGCCAGCAACAAAATACGCTTGCCGGACGGGAATTCGATCTGGTCGACTTGTGGCTTGATATTCGTCCATTTCAGATTGCGCAGTGGCTCTGTCTGGATTTCGTTATCAAAGTGGCCGATGTTACAAACAATCGCGTTGTCCTTCATATCGCGCATGTGATCCATCGTGATGACGTCTTTGTTTCCTGTGGTGGTTACAAAGATATCGGCGCGCGGGGAAGCATTCTCCATAGTCACAACCTCAAAGCCCTCCATTGCGGCTTGCAAGGCACAGATCGGATCAACCTCGGAGACCATGACGCGGCAACCGGCTTGACGCAGGCTCTCGGCAGTACCTTTACCCACATCACCGTAACCGCATACCATGGCAACTTTACCGGCCATCATTACGTCAGTGGCGCGGCGAATGGCATCAACGCAGCTCTCGCGGCAACCATATTTGTTATCGAATTTGGACTTGGTCACAGAATCATTGACGTTAATCACGGGGCAGAGCAGCTTGCCTTTCTTGGCAAGGTCGTTCAAACGCAATACACCAGTTGTGGTTTCTTCGGAAATGCCTTTGATGTCGTTGAAATACTCACCGTATTTGTCATGCATCATCAGGGATAAATCGGCGCCGTCATCCAGGATCATGTTCGGCTTCCAGCCATTCGGCCCTGTAATTGTCTGTTCGATGCACCATTCATATTCTTCTTCGGTCTCGCCTTTCCATGCGAAAACAGGCGTGCCTGTCGCGGCTATGGCGGCGGCGGCGTGGTCTTGTGTCGAGAAGATGTTACAGCTGCTCCAGCGGACTTCTGCGCCCAGCGCTTGCAATGTTTCGATCAAAACGGCTGTTTGAATAGTCATGTGTAGACAACCGGCAATGCGCGCGCCTTTCAAAGGCTGTTTGGCGCCGTATTCTTCGCGCAGCGACATAAGGCCGGGCATTTCAATCTCTGCCAGTTCGATTTCCTTGCGGCCCCAATCGGCGAGGCTGATATCTTTTACTTTATAGTCGTTTTCCACGGCTTGCGGCTTGGCGGTCATGAGGTATTCTCCTTGAAATTAAAAACTTTTGCGTAATCTTGACGCTTATGGAAGAATAATCAAGGTCTAAAACTGAAATGAATAGGATATTTCAATGAATCTGGGTGATTTTAACGAAGAAAGCGAAAAACCGGAGTTTATTTACAAAAAAAACCCGCTGGTTCCGCATTCCTATCAGATTTTCCAGTTTAAAGAGGACAAGAGCAATTATGAGCCTGTCGGAACCTATACCCTTCTGGATCTGGAAGAAGAGGAAGAGTTAACAGAGAAGCGCGTGATGAACTTAATCGCCGTAATGAATGAACGCAAACGTACGATTGACCTCAAAACTTTGACAAATACGCGTATATTGTTTACAATGATACAAATGAAGCCTGAAGATACAGACCAAAAGGTCATATTCCGCAGTTATGACGGATCAGGGGTTTCAAAAGAAAATGCAATATTGGTAATAGAAAAGGGTGTTTTACATGAGTAAGTTAAGTTTATTAGAAATTTGTGGTAAGTTTGCCGAAGCAAGCAATGCCTATGAGCCTGTAGCGCCTTCCGGCCCGGCCGCCGCCAATGTTTTTGATCCTGGCCAGCCTTAAAAGGTTTTAATCCCCTAAATCGCGATGTTCAATATGGGTCAGGGAACCGGTTCCCTTGAGCCATTGTGCGAGTTTTTCAACTGTATAAACAGAGCGGTGACGCCCGCCCGTACATCCAATTGCGATGGTTAGGTATTTCTTGCCTTCATGGGCGTAGCGCGGCAATAGCGGATTAATCAGCGCTTTAAAATTTTCTATGAATTGTTCGTAATTTTTGTCCTTTTCGATATGCGCGCCTACGGCTTTATCTTTGCCACTCAACGGGCGGAGCTCTTCCACCCAATGCGGGTTTTCAAGAAATCTTACATCCATCACGATATCGGCTTCTCGCGGGGTGCCGTGTTTGAAGCCAAATGACATCAAGGTCACGGTGAGTTCCTTTTGTGGCTGAATGGCAAAATGGCCTTCCAGAATATGGCGCAAATCATGAACGGAGAGGGTAGTGGTGTCGATAACCAAATCCGCGCTGTATTGTATTTTTTCCAGTAATCTGCGCTCTTCTTCAATGCCTGCGCGCACCGATTTGTCTTTTGCCAGCGGGTGGCGGCGGCGTGTTTCAGTAAATCGGCGTTGCAACTCGTGATCATCGCACGTTATAAACAAAAGCTGCGCGCCCAGATATTGCGCCGTATCAATCACATTTTGTGTGGAAAAGCCGCGGGTGCGGGTATCAATACCGATCGCGATTTTGCGCGGCTCTTTTTGTTCATCAGAAACCAAAGGGCCAACCAGAGGCAGCGGGAAATTATCAAAAACTTCCAATCCTAAATCTTCTAGTGCTTTCAGCACAGATGACATCCCTGCGCCGGAAAATCCGGTCACCAGAACGAGATTATTTTGGGTGGTCTTGCTCATAGCTCTCATCATGCCTTAGGCTCGTGTCAAAATCACGGTAAATTTTGCGCCCAAAATAGTGCCGGATAGGTCTTTGCGGTTTTCGGCAAAGATACGCCCGTCATGGGCATCGATAATTTGTTTGCAGATGGAAAGACCCAGGCCTGAATGACGCCCGTAATCCTCATAATCAGGGCGCTCTGAATAGAAACGCTCGAAAATAGTGTCCAGCTTGCTCTCGGGTATACCCGGCCCTTCATCTTCAACGGTTATCACGACAGCATTCAAGCGTAGTAGCGCCTGAATTTTGATGGATGTGTTTTTACCGGAAAATGAGAGGGCATTGTTCAGAAGATTTTGAAAAACCTGAGTGAGGCGCATTTCTATGCCGATCACCATGATCTCCCCGACCTCTTTTGGAATATCAAGGATAATCCGTATTTTTTCTTTGGATAATACAACGCTAAGCGGGCCGTCGGTTATAGGTTTGTGACGCTCTAAAGGATTTTGATAGATATCGAGGATATTATGCAGAATTCTATTTATACTTAGAGGAACATAAGTCTCTCGTGATAATTCGGTATCTAATCTCGAGGCACGAGAGATATCTGTAATCAGACGATCTAGACGCTCTGCATCATGTTTGATGATATTCATCAGTTTTTCACGGTCTTCTTTCTTTTTTACAATTGCCGCTGTCTCTACGGCACTTTTTAACGATGTCAGCGGGTTTTTCAGTTCATGAGCCACGTCGGCGGCGAAGCGCTCTATTCCGTCCCTGCGCTGCCAGAGTGCTTGCGTCATCTCTTTCAGCACGACAGAAAGCTCGCCGATTTCATCATGGCGGTAGCTAAGATCCGGAATATCCTCTCCGGCAGAGTGGCCGCTCCTAATGCGTTCTGCTGCGCGTGCAAGACGTTTAAGTGGCCGTGCAATTGCGCCTGATAGATAGATAGAAAGTAATATTG
>CAXBAL010000168.1:0-5183 GCA_963973475.1 uncultured Micavibrio sp. | reverse complement strand
TTCGTTTCATAATTTATAGTAACTGCAATCATCAAACACTCCGCCTCAATGATAGTTCACATTAAGTAGGGTGGAGGGACATAAAATATGCCACCACATTTACCGCACCGCAGCAACGCTTTATTCTTGCGATAAACCGCACGGTTTGTTATTGGCATATACTCTATTCATTATTCATTGCTCACTTAAAACGGGACGCTTTATATCATGGCCAAAAACGAAGATGCTTTCAGACAGGATGCGCTGGACTACCACCGCTACCCGACCCCCGGTAAAATTTCCATCAAGCCGACAACGCCGCTTTCTACCCAGCGCGATTTGGCGCTTGCCTATTCCCCCGGCGTGGCCGCGCCGTGCGAGGAGATTGAAAAAGACCCGCTCAAGGCTTATGATTATACCTCCAAAGGCAATCTGGTTGCCGTGATCTCCAACGGGACCGCAGTTCTTGGTCTTGGCAATATCGGCGCCTTGGCGTCCAAGCCAGTCATGGAAGGAAAATCGGTTCTGTTCAAAAAATTCGCCGGCCTCGATTCCATGGATATCGAGCTGGACGAAGAAGACATTGATAAACTGGTCGATGCCATTGCGATGATGGAGCCGACCTTCGGCGGTATCAACTTAGAGGATTTCAAAGCGCCCGAGTGTTTCGAGATCGAGCGCCGCCTGCGCGAGCGCATGAACATCCCCGTTTTCCACGACGACCAGCACGGCACAGCCATTATCGTAACCGCCGCGTTCAAAAACTGGATCGAATATTCAGGCCGCGACATCAAATCCATCAAGCTTGTCGCCAACGGCGCGGGCGCCTCGGCGATTGCCTGTTTGTCTCTTTTGGTCGAGGCTGGCTTGCCCCGCGAAAACATTCTGGTTTGTGACCGCAGCGGCGTTGTCTATGAAGGCCGCAACGAAGGCATGGACCCGGCGAAAGAAAAATTCGCAGTCAAAACCGACAAGCGGACATTGGACGAAGCCATGGACGGCGCGCATGTTTTCCTCGGCCTCTCTGCCGCCGGCGCGGTATCCCAATCCATGGTCAAATCCATGGCCAAAGATCCGTTAATCATGACGCTCGCCAACCCAACGCCCGAGATCATGCCTGAGCTTGTCCGCGAAGTCCGCGACGATGCCATCATCTGTACGGGCCGCTCCGACTACACCAATCAGGTCAACAACGTATTGTGTTTCCCGTTCATCTTCCGCGGCGCCCTTGATGTCGGTGCAACCTCTATTAACGAGGAAATGAAACTGGCCTGCGTGGAAGCCATCGCCGCCCTTGCGCGGAAAGAAGTCTCCGCCGAGGTCGCCAATGTCTACAGCGATGAAGTCCTGCAATTCGGACCGGAATATCTTATTCCCAAACCGTTCGACCCGCGCCTGATCGTTGACCTGCCGATTGCCGTGGCTAAAGCCGCGATGGCAACAGGCGTGGCGACCCGCCCGATCAAGGATTTTGCGGCGTATGAGCAAAAATTGCGTGAATTCTTTATCCGCTCCCAACTGGTGATGCGCCCGATCATGTCCCGCGCCAAGGAAAACCAGAAACGCGTGGTCTATGCCGAGGGCGAGGAAGAAAACGTGCTCTCCGCTATTCAGAACATTCTGGATGACGAACTGGCCAAACCAATTCTGATTGGCCGTAAAAAAGTCATCGAGTCCCGTATCGAGCGCCTTGGCCTTCGCATGAAAGTCGGCGAGGATTTCGAACTGGTCGACCCGGAAAGCGATCCCCGCTACCGCGATTACTGGGAACACTATTTGCGCCTTATGGATCGCAAGGGCGTAACCCCCGCCACCGCGCGTTACCGCGTGCGGACATCAACATCCGTCATCGCTGCCCTGATGGTTCACCGCGGCGAAGCCGATGCCATGATCTGCGGAACGGTCGGTATGTACCAACGCCACCTGCGCCACATCAAGGACATAATCGGCCTGAAGCCCGGCGTGGAAACCCCTGCTGCGCTGAACGCGTTGATCCTGTCAAAGGGAACCTATTTCTTCTGCGACACCCAGATCAACCCGAACCCAAGCATTGCCGAGATTTCCGAGATGACCTTACTGGCCGCCGAGGAAATCAAGCGTTTCGGCATGAAGCCGAAAGTCGCCCTCCTCTCCAGCTCCAATTTCGGCAGCGTCGATACGGAATGCTCCCGCAAGATGCGCGCGGCCTACGCCGATATCCGCATGCGCGACCGCGAGCTGGAAATTGACGGTGAAATGCAGGCTGACGCCGCTCTGTCGGAAAAAATCCGTGCCGAGTTGATGCCGAATTCAAACCTGACCGGCCAAGCCAATCTGTTCATCATGCCCAACGTGGAATCGGCCAATATCGCCTTTAACATGCTGAAAGTTTTGGCAGACGGTATCAGCATCGGGCCGCTCCTGCTCGGCGTTGCCAAACCTGCGCATATCCTGACGCCTGCCGTCACACCGCGCGGCATCATCAACGCCACCGCACTGGCCTCCGTCGCCGCACAGGTTCAGCAAAATGACCTGAACGACGAAGATTTCCAGCGCAAAACAGTCGCGCATCTTTAAAAATACGCGCCGCTAAATTAACGCCGCAGGCTTCACCTCTTGAAATATAGAGGTGAAAGCTATCTTACTTTGCTGTAAAGTATTGACCTTAAAGCAGGAATAATGGCCCATGAGCGACGATCAAATTCAGGAAAAAGAAAGAGAAGCCAACGACAATGATGTCGAGGACAATCCCTTTCGCCTGAATGATGAGGAAATTCGCGGCGCTATGGAGGCCGTCCGCGCCCAGGATTCCGACACCGTTCACGCCCTGATTGACGACATGTCCCCTGCCGACGTGGCTGAGCTGATCGAGAAAGTCGGCGATGAAGACCGCCGCGAATTCGTCGGTATGTTCAGTGAACAATTCGATCCGCAGACATTCTCCGAACTGAACCACGAACTGCGCCGCCAAACCCTAAGCGCCATGCGCGCCGAAGATGTCGCGGGAATTATTACCGAACTGGATTCCGATGACGCGCTCGATATCATTGAAGATCTCGACGAAGATTTCCAGCAGGAGATCATCCGCAAACTTTCCGCCAAAACCCGTCTGGCGGTGGAAGAAGGCCTGACCTTCCCCGAAGATTCCGCTGGCCGCCTGATGCAGCGCGAAGTCGTGGCCGTGCCCGAATTCTGGACGGTCGGAAAAACAATTGATTATCTGCGCAGCGCCTCCGATACCCTGCCCGCAGATTTCTTCGATATCATCGTGGTCTCGCCGTCCTATCACGTGACGGGCGAAATTCCGCTGCGCCGCCTTGTGTGCTCCAAACGCTCGGTTAAGCTCGACACGTTGACACTGGAAGATGCCCACCCCATTCCCGCCGAAATGGATCAGGAAGAGGTCGCCGATATTTTCCGACGCGATAACATCCTCTCTGCGCCCGTGGTTGATGAAAACGGCCGCTTGCTGGGTATTATCACCATTGACGATATCATCGACGTTATTGATGAAGAGGCGCAGGAAGACTTTTTGAAACTCGCCGGTGTGGAAGACAGCGACCTTTACCGCGCCATTTTCTCCACGACCAGCAAGCGCTTCCGCTGGCTGTTTGTGAACCTATTGACCGCCATTCTGGCCTCTGCCGTCATCTCTTTCTTTGATGCCACCATCGAACAAATCGTGGCGCTGGCCGTTCTCATGCCTATCGTCGCCTCTATGGGCGGTAATGCAGGAACGCAGGCCTTAACAGTTGCCGTACGCGCTCTGGCCACGCGGGAGCTATCGGAAACCAACGCATGGCGTATTATCGGCAAGGAAACCATCGTCGGCACCATTAACGGCGCGCTCTTCGCCATTCTCGCGGGCATAGCCACCGCCCTTTGGTTTGCCTCCCCCATGCTGGGCGCGGTCATCGCCATGGCCATGATTATAAATCTTATTATTGCCGGATCATTCGGAGCGGGCATCCCCATTATCTTACAACGCATGGGCGCTGACCCTGCTGTGGCCTCGGCCGTTGTATTAACAACAGTTACCGATGTCGTCGGCTTTTTTGCCTTCCTAGGCCTCGCCGCCCTGCTACTTTTATAAAAAAATCTCATTAAAATTTGCATGTAAACAATCAATGCACTACTACTATCCATAATATTTTTAAGTTAGGGAGAGAGATCATGAAAAAATCACTTGGCATTATTATGGCCGCAGCAACCGCGCTAACCTTAAGCGCTTGTAAAGACGAGGCCGATAATAACGACCCAAACAACGCAACAGGGGCCTATATCCCCGAACGCTTAATTTCGGCTCAGGCCCCCGTCACCCGCCAAGGCGAGGAATTCACGGTTAGCGTTAATGCCTATTGCAACGATTTACCAAATAACGAAACCTACGCCCAGGACTGCGCCGCCGCCGCGACCCGAGCCATGCAAAAAAGATTCATGTGCTTGCGCTTTGCCCTCGCGGCTGGCAATACCCGTTCAACCAGCGAGGCTGTCATCGGCGCGGGGCTACAAGGCAACTATGACGAATTCCCGGCCCAGTATTTATTCACACAGGAAGAACTGGAAGCCGCTGTAGAACTGGATAATAAATCTTTTAGTCAGGAGAATTTCTTCGTTATTACGGATGTGAGCGATCTTGATGCTGCATCAGTAAATTACGTTGATGGCATCACCGCACTGGATAGCTGTCCGGCATAAAATACCCACGATTACTCTAAAATTATAACCTTAAGGGGGTCTTTACCCCCCTCGGGATTGCAGATACAGTGCCCGCTGCACTTTATACATACAACAATGAAAAAAGATGGATGAAAAAATTTGCGCCGCAACACAAATGGCGTTATAAGAGGCAAATCCAAAACAAGAGCTCGAACGTAAGACGTATATAGAAGAATAAGAAATAATTAAGTACCGTCAAACAAACCCCAAGCACAAAAAAAATTAATCATGTCAGCATCAAAACTTGTCAAGCCCAGCGCCGAATACAAAAAAAGCTTTATTGCCGCGATGAAAGAATTTCAGGCGGAAGGCCGCTATAAATTTCTTGATCTTGCAGAGCTGGAAGAAAATTTCGATGATTTCGTCGACAAACTCAATGATGGCAAACGGCATCTTCACAAACCCTATGCAGACTGGGTTGAACCCGTTACCGAAACCCCCCTATGGATGGTGAAGGATGGCGATTTCATCGGCACTTTCAACATTCGCCACCGCCTGAACTGGCA
>CAXBAL010000167.1:0-5218 GCA_963973475.1 uncultured Micavibrio sp. | reverse complement strand
ATGATCGCCGAAGATCATGACATGAAGAAAATTGCCCATGGTCTGGAGATCGGCGCCCATGATTATATTTTGCGCCCGATCGAGCGCAACGAGCTTCTGGCACGCGTGCGCACGCAGATACGCCGCAAGCGTTTTCAGGATCGCCTGCGCGCCACGTATGAGATAAGCCTGTCCATGGCCCTTACAGATGGCTTGACGGGGCTTTATAACCGCCGTTATCTCGAGGTGCATTTGCAAAAATTGCTGGCCAAAAATATGGAAAATAATAAGAGCACGGCCGTTTTGATGATTGATATCGATCATTTTAAACAGGTCAACGATACATACGGACATGACGTGGGGGATGAAATTTTACGCGTCTTCGCAGCGCGCTTGAAAGACAATTTGCGCAGCTTTGACCTTGTCGCACGCATGGGCGGAGAAGAGTTTGTTGTTGTGCTGCCTGAAGTGGCCGATGATCGCCCCTATATGGTGTCCGAGCGTCTAAGGCTTGCAATATGTGATGAGCCAATTCCGTGCAAAACGCCGGAAGGGCATTTAAATATCAGCACTTCTATCGGAGGGGCTATAATTAAACCCGAGGAAAAGGCCAGCCCCGAAGAAGCCTTGAAGCGCGCCGATATCTGTCTATATAAGGCCAAAAAGGATCTGGGCCGGAATTGCAGCGTATTCGAGGACATTGGAAAGTTGGATGCTACCGATTACAAACCGCGCGGCAGACCGGAACTGGATGAGTAAATATTATTGCCGACGCCATGAAAAAAGCGCCCTTGTGAGGCGCTCTTTTTATTTCTATGCAATGCAGATATCGAAATATTAATTTTTCTTCGATGGAGGCATTTTCTTTTCAACGAACCATACATGTACGCCGCGCTTACCTGTTTCTTCGTTTACGGCCCAAGGGTCATATTTCTTTTTGCGGATCTTGTATTCCGCGCGTGTGCTGCGACGAGCGTAATAGCGGTATCCTGTACCTGCTTCGCTCTCTAATCTTACTTTTACGTTTGTGGACTTTGCCATCTCTACTCTCCAATATTCCTTAGAAGTGTTGCTTTATGCGTGATTATTACGGCCTTGTCAAGAATTTCTTGTGAAAATTATTCGGGTTGCGTCTCGAGCGTTGCTCGGCAAGCGGATGCTTGGCAATTAAGGCCCTTATTACCAATTTTAATACGAATGGATTTTGTGGTGGCTTCCAGAACTTCGGCCCGCGGAAAAAACGAGCTTGTCTGAATTTCTGGATTTTTCCCCCAAAAATCGCAGCCTTATTTCTTGTTATTTGAGTATGCGGGCTGCACGGCCTATATTTTCCCTAATGCACAGGTTCTAGGAATCGTTTCTCTTTTTTCGTTTGTGTTTGGGAGTCGTTTTCTTTTTCGGCTTTTTGCCCCGGACATTTTCTTTTTGGTCGGTCGTGGGGCTTTTAGGGCCTTTGCGGGACGATTTTTTATTGAATTTAGCCGGTGCGCCGCGCCCCGGACTGCCGCCCTTTGGCGCTTCCATGCCGGGAATGTCGGCGCCATCACGAAGGGATTGGGCGCTTAGCTCCAAAACAGTCGAGCCTGTCAGACCATCGGCCTCTTTTAAAGTGACGGTAACTTCACCGCCTAGGCGGAATATACATTTTTTACGCCGCCCGATCAGAGCGTGGGCTTGCTCGTCATGAACATAGAAATCATTGCTCATACTGCGCATCGGCACAAGCCCGTCTGCGCCGCTTTCATGCAACGTTACAAATAGTCCGAAACGCGTCACACCAGATATGCGGCCTGCGAATTCCGCCCCGATCTGCTCGGACAGATACGCCGCCGTAAAGCGGTCGGTGGCATTGCGCTCGGCCTCCATCGAGGTGCGCTCGGTGCCGGAGATATGCGCACAAATCCCGTCCAGCGCCGCTTCCTCGCCATCGCTCAAGCCGCCTTCACCAAGCCCGTAAGCATTGACCAGCGAGCGGTGCACCAGCAAATCGGCATAGCGGCGGATGGGGGAGGTAAAATGTCCGTATTTCTCCAGCGCCAGTCCGAAATGCCCGTTATTCTCGGCGGAATAAACCGCCTGTGACTGCGTACGCAAAATCACCTGCGAGATCAGATGCGAATAGGGCATATCCGCGGCTTTGGATAGAATATGATTGAGCTTGGCGGGTTGAATATTCTCCGCCTTAGGCAGCGAGAGATTAAAGCTCTCCAGAAATTCCCGTGCGCTCTCCAGCTTGTCCATCGAGGGTTTGTCATGGATGCGGTAGACGCAAGGCGCGCGCTTGTCTTCTAAAGCTTGCGCGGCGGCAACATTCGCCAAGATCATGAACTCTTCGATCAATTTATGGGCGTTGACGCGAATGCGCTGCTTCACGCCCGTCATATTGCCATTTTCATCAATCATAATCTGGCGCTCGGGCAAGTCCAGATCCAGCGAGCCGCGCTTCTTACGCGCCTTGTCCAGCACCTCGAAAACCTCATAAAGCGGGTTGATGATCGTCTCCACCAGCCCTTCGGTTTTGTCATTGGCCACGCCGTCAAAGGCCATTTGCACTTCTTCGTAAATCAGTCGTGCATGCGAGCGAATGAGCGCGCGCACGAATTTATATTTCACCAGATTGCCGTGTTTATCAATCCACATATGCGCCGCCAGCGCCGCGCGGTCTTCATCGGGGCGCAGGGAGCATAAATCATTCGAGAGCGCCTCTGGCAACATAGGCACAACGCGGTCGGGGAAATAGGTGGAATTACCGCGCCGCTGCGCTTCAACATCCAGCGGCTTACCGGAGCGCACATAATAGGACACATCGGCAATGGCCACGATCAGATGATAGCCGTCCTCGCCATTCGCAAGCTGGCAAGGCTCGGCATAGACGGCATCATCGAAATCACGCGCATCGGCGCCGTCAATTGTAATCAGCGGAATAGAGCGCAAATCCTGACGCTTGCCAAGCTCCGGCACTTTCATGCCGTCTGTTGCTTTCAGCGCGCTATCGGGGAATTTCTCGTGCAGGCCGACCTCGTGCAGGCTAATCAGGCTGATCGCTTTGGGATCACCGCGCTTGCCCAGAACCTCTAGAATACGCACGGTTTTGTGCTTCAGGCCGCGGGAGGGTTGCAGCTCGCCAATGGCCAGATCGCCGTCCTGCGCATCGCCCTCATCGCCGTTATTGATGATGAAATCATATTTCGCGCGTTTATCGGCGGGTTGCAGCACCAGGCCGTTTTTGACCTCGCGCACAAGCCCCAAAACGCGCCCTTTTTCTTCCTCAATGCGCCGAATGGTGCGCGCTTCATAGGCGCTATCCGTTATGCGGCTCAAACTGGCCAAAACGCGCGTGCCGATCGCAAGGGCGGGGTGGCCTTTTTTCTCCGGCATCATCTCGATGCGCGGCTGCGTCCCTTGGCTTTTCTCGTCCCATTCGGTCAGCTTGGCAAAGACATCACCGTCCACATCAATATCAGTGACCTCAACCACGGCCACGGCGGGCAAGCCTTCGGGCACGGTATAAACCCCGCCAGCTTGCTTAATTATCGCCTCGCTCTTTTCTAGTTTTTTCAGGATTTGCTTGAGCGCCACGCGGTATTCACCGCCCTTAATGCCAAAGGCACGGGCGATCTCCCGTTTTGTTACGGGGGTCGGGGTGGTCTTGATAAAGTCGAGTATGTCTTGCGGATTCATAATACTATATTACATGGTCACGCAAGACAGCGATAGCAAGGAAATAAAGTTATTTACTCGCGCCCGCCTTTTTCTTCGCGGCTGGTTTCTTTTTCGCGGCAGCCTTTTTCTTGGCAGGCGCTTTCTTCTTCGCCGGAGGTTTCCCGCCATTTGCAGCTTTTTCCGCGTCCTTAGCGGCCTTTTGCGCTATCAGATCGACCGCGCGATTCATGCCGATGGACATGACGTCCTCGTCTTTGGGGATAGAGGCAAATTTGTTGTCATGTTTGACGAACGGCCCGAAGCGGCCAATTCCGGCTTCGATCTTCTTGCCCGTCTCTGGATGCGTGCCGACTTCTCTAGGAAGAGCCAACAAGGACAGCGCAATTTCCAGTGTCACCTGATCGACCGTTAAACCCTTCGGCAAGCCCTGACGTTTTGGCTTTGGCGCGGATGGCTTTTTCGGTTTGGGCGGGTTTTTCTCGCCTGCCTTTTTGGCAACCTTCTTGGCTTCTTTCCAGTCCTCGATATCCTGATCGTAAATCGCCATGCGCTTTTTTTCTTCGGCGGCCGTTTCCGGCGGGGCGTCGATCTGCACATAAGGGCCGTAAGGGCCGCGGCGCAAAGATACCGTACGGCCGGTGCCCGGCTCCTCGCCCAGAATTTTCGGCTCGTTGGCCAGCGCGTCTGCGCCAGCATCCTCATCGCCGTCTTTATCCGGCACGACTAGCGGCTTGGTGTATTTACACTCGGGATAGTTCGAACAGCCAATAAACGCGCCGAATTTCCCAAGCTTCAGACCCAAACGCCCTTCCGGCAGATCGGCATTGGCCTTACAGGCCTGGCACACGCGCGCATTATCGCCCTCTGGGAAGAAATGTGGCCCCAGCTCGGCATCCAGATGGTTGATCACATCGGTGATGGTGAGCTCTTTGGTCTCGTTCACGGCCTTGATGAAATCGTCCCAGAACAGGCGCAGCGCTTCTTTCCAGTGCACATGGCCGCCCGCAATCGCATCCAGCTCTTCTTCCAGATTGGCGGTGAAATCGTAATCGACATAGCGCGTAAAGAATTTCGTCAGGAAGGTCGTCACCACGCGCCCGCGGTCCTCGGGAATAAGGCGTTTGGCATCCATGCGCATATAGTTGCGGTCGCGCAAAACCTGCATGATGGAGGCATAAGTGGACGGGCGGCCAATGCCGAGCTCTTCCATCTTCTTCACCAATGACGCTTCGGTGTAACGCGGCGGCGGCTGGGTGAAATGCTGGTTCGGGTCAACCTTGACCAGCTTGGTTTTCTCGCCATTATTCATCGGCGGCAAGCGGCGGTCTTTATCATCGCTCGGCGCCTCGTCATCCTCATCGCGGCTTTCCTGATACAGCGTCAGGAAACCATCAAAGGCCACGACCGAGCCATTGGCGCGGAGCACGACATCATCGGTGCCATCGGAAATATCCACGGCCATTTGATCCATCAGCGCATTTTCCATCTGTGACGCCATGGTGCGCTTCCAGATCAACTCGTATAGCTTGCGGTGATATTCGTCTTTCGGCGCGGCGCTGGAGCGCGGATGCACGGA
>CAXBAL010000166.1:0-5266 GCA_963973475.1 uncultured Micavibrio sp. | reverse complement strand
TGTCCCAGCCATTCCACGTTGCCGAGGTCTTCACCGGAACACCGGGTGTGTTCGTACAGCTTGAAGACACAATCAAAGGCTTTAAAGCGATCAATGACGGTGAATACGATCACCTGCCGGAGAGCGCATTCTACATGATCGGGACAATTGATCAGGCCGTAGAAAAAGCCAAGAAAATGGCAGCCGAAGCGGCTTAACAATCATGATAAGGGGGGCTGGACAATCCGCCCCTCTTTAACTTTGATCCGTGTGATAAAGAGAACAAAAATGAGCGAAGCACAATCCTTACAATTCGAATTGGTATCCCCTGAAGAGAAACTGGTTTCCGAGCCTGTTAAGCTAGCCGTTATTCCGGGTGAAGAGGGCGAGCTGGGTATCGGTGCCGATCATGCCTCACTGGTTGCCTCGCTAAAGCCGGGCGTTGTTGCGCTGTATAAAAATTCCATGAGCGACACGCCGCGCCGCATTTTCATCGCAGGTGGATTTGCCGATGTGACTGGCACCAATTGCACTATTTTGGCCGAAGAAGCCATTGACGTATCCAAGCTGAATAAAGCGAAGCTGGAGCAAGAGGTCAAGGATCTTGAAGAAGATATGGGCATGTCCAAAGAGCACAGCGATCAAATCCGCATTCAGCGCAAACTGGATATGGCTCGCGCAAAACTGACCGCCATTGCCGGTAAAACTATCGTTTAAGCAATAACATCCATGCGCGACACTGATCTGCAAGCCCATTTCGAAGCCATCAGAGAGCGGGAAATACAGGCGCAAGAGCATAATCTAAATTCAGGTCTAACAGCCGCGCTTTTGAACCTTCAACAGTTTCTGGATGAGGACGATACAGACGCCGCCGCCGCCTATCTTGAAAATGAAGTCGACATAAAAGCCTTGAGCGCGCATATCCATACATTTCCGGTAGCGTTAAAAGCAAAGGCCATACTATTGAGTGACGCTTACAATTACCTAATAAGTGAGCATCCCCGCGATCAGCTGGATATCAGTGCCCAGATCGAGGCTTATCTGCAAAGCGAAGCAGACGATAGCTCCCCCACCCCTGCGCCATAACAATTTATAAAAGGCGAAGCCTCTAAACCTCTGCCGCGCCCCATTTTTCGGTGTGCAGATCAATATTGACGGTCTTTTGGTTCTTCAACAGCACCATTAGTGCGTCCATATTCGGCGCGGTATCAAAGAGCGAGAGGCATTTATCGGTGATAAAACGTTCATCCCGTGCGTTTTCAAACCATGCTATCAAATCGTCGAACTGTCCTTGGTCATTGAGCAGTCCAATCGGACGATTATGCTTGCCCAGCTGTTTTAGCCCCAGCGCGCAAACCAGATAATAAGAATTTTCAATAGAAGCGCGGTCAATAATGATCGGCGCGTTTGTGCGGCGCGTGATCTCGTCCTCGAAATGCGGATAGCGTTCCTGCAATCCCGGTTTTGATTTGGGCAGGGTTGCATCTTTGACCACATCGAAAACATCTTCAGGGCTTTCAACCACTTTCAAATAGCGCTCATCATAATCGGGTAAAGATTGCAGATAGGCAATCAACCCATCCCAATACCCCTCGATATTGACAAGCACAAGCGGCTTGCCGTGCAGATCGAGATACCCCCAATAGAGCATCTCCAAGGATTCATCCAGCGTGCCATAGCCGCCGGGGAGCGAGACCACGACATCGGCCATCTGGAACATACGTTTTTTGCGATCCCATAGGTCGTGCACCATAATCGTCTCAGACAGTCCACGCAGGATACGTTCGCTATCGCGGATTTTCTCGGGGATGATACCGGTCACTTGCGCGCCCGCCTCTTGCGCCGCCTTGGCCACCAGCCCCATAAGGCCGGCGTCCATTCCGCCGTAAACCAGCGCCTTGCCGCGCCGCCCGAGCTCCGCGCCCATATCAATCGCGGATTGTTTGAACACATCGCGCGCATAACCTGATGAGCCGAGATAAACAGTAAAAGTATGAATGTCTTGCATGATTATTTTTATTCTTATGATTGATTGGAATTTAAGAGTTTACATGAAAAGTCTTATCAAGACCTAAAGCGTTTTCAGAGTATACACGCCCCTCCAGCGTTTTAAAGAATTGCATACCGCGAATTGAATTGGTGAGGAAGATTTCATCAGCGTCCAGCAGGTCTTCTTCGGTGATTGTGGCCTCTGTTATATCGTAGCGCTGCATGAGAATTTGCCGCGCCACGCCGCTCAATACCCCCGCATTGGTTGGCGGAGTATAGATTTTGCCATCCTTGACAATAAATAGATTGCCCATCGTCGTGCACGCGACATGACCCGCGTTATTCAACATCACCGCATCGTTGCAGCCACGCATGGCAGCCTCGCGCATCGCCAAAATATTATCGCCATAATTGCACGATTTTATGCGTGAGAGCTGCGAGCCTTCATTGCGGCGGACGCTACGGGCAATGCAGGCATTCACGGGCGGGAATTCTTCCGGCAAGGGAGAAATGCGTAGTACAATTTCAGAAGATATCCCCTCGGGGATGGCAAGGCCGCGCGCGCCCTGACCACGGCTGATAATGGTGTTCAGCGCATAATGGCCGCTGGCCGCGTTATTTTTGGCTATGACGGCTTCCAGCGCAGCGGCAAATTTTGGGAAATCCATGGCAAAATCAATGCCGAGAATATCGGCGCCCGCCAATAAGCGCCCGTAATGCCGATCGGCATGCAGCGAGCGACCATCCACGCAAAGCAGCGTATCAAAGACCCCGTCCCCCAAGCGAATGCGATCGGAAGCCGCGAAAATCGGCTCGCCCTCCTCGCGCCAGTGCCCATTGTGCCAGATAAAATTCATGCTGCTTTAGCCTGTTTTAAAGTGCGGAAGTTTTGCGCGATTTTTATAAAGTTGCGCACGATTACATCGCCTTGCTCGGTCAAAATGGATTCCGGATGATATTGCACGCCATAGACAGGATGAATTTTGTGGGCAATGGCCATGACTTCGCCCTCACCTGTGACCGCCAGAGCCTTCAAATCAGGCGCGCCCATAATATCGGCGATCAAGGAATGATAGCGCGCAACATTAAGAGGGGATTTTATCCCTGTAAAAATCCCTGTCCCGTCATGGGTAATCCCGCTGGCCTTAGCATGTACGGGACGGGCGGCGCGCAAAATCATGCCGCCATAAGCTTGGCCGATGGCCTGATGACCAAGACAAACACCTAATATCGGGAAATCCGCGCCAAGTTTGCGCACAACATCAAGACATATTCCGGCCTCATTGGGGCTGCAAGGGCCGGGCGATAATACAATCGCCAACGGGTCGAGAGCGCGCACTTCCTCAACCGTAATCGCATCATTACGTACAACGCGCACCGCCTGTCCTTCGCGCTCGAAATAGCGGGCCAGATTATGCACAAAGGAATCATAGTTATCTATAACAAGGATCATGATCGCAACATTAAAACCGAAGAGAGCGAATAAGTAAATATTTTACGCGGCTTCGGCTTTCCTCAAAGGTTTTGGCCGCGCAGCATCTTTACGCGGCACCTTAAAGCTCTCGAGCAGGCCATGGGCTTTGGTGAGCGTTTCATCATATTCCTCGGCAGGATCGGAATCCGCTACGATACCGCCGCCCACCTGAAAGCTGACCGTATTGTCCTTATAAACCAATGTACGGATCAGAATATTGCTATCCATCGCCCCGTCAAAGCCGATATAGCCCATTGAACCGCAATACGCGCCGCGCCGCGCTGGCTCAAGCTCGTCGATTATCTCCATCGCACGAATTTTCGGTGCCCCCGTTATCGAGCCGCCGGGAAAGCACCCTTCGAGTAAATGCAGCGCATCATACCCTGTGCGCAACTGCCCTTGAATGGTGGAGACAAGATGGTGCACGCTGGCGAAGCTCTCAAGCGCGCAAAGCGCGGTGACCTTCAGATTATCGGGTCGGCAAGTCTTGGAAAGATCGTTGCGCAGCAAATCAACAATCATAATATTTTCGGCGCGGTCTTTCTCGCTATTTTCCAATGAATTTCGGTAAAGCGTATCGAGCGCTTCATCATCACGGACATGAGGGCGGGTGCCCTTGATAGGTTTGGTTTCAACAGCGCCGTCTTTTACAGTCAAGAATCGCTCCGGCGAGGCCGAGGAAATAACAACGCCCCCGATATTGAAATAGGCCGCAAAGGGAGCGGCGTTCATTTCACGCAGATGTAAATAATGCCCGTAAGGGTCGAAGTCATCCGGCAACTCTGCATCAAAGCGCTGGGAAATATTGGCCTGAAAGATGTCGCCGGCATGGATGTAATCAATGGTTTTCTGAATGGTGGCCTCGTATGCGGGGCGGGAGAAGTTACCCCGCCATTCGGGCTCGAATGATGGGGCTTGCGCAAGCGTAGGCGCGGCCTTCTCCAGCATCATGCAATAATGGGCATATTTGGCATCGGCTTGGGCGGCTTTGTGCGCATGAATATAGAGGGTGCCCTTGCCCGCCTTGTGATCATAGGCAAAGACCTGATCGTAAATACCCACCGCCATATCAGGCATTTGCGGGTCCCCGGCAGCATTATTCGGCAAACTCTCGAGCGCGCGCGCCAGATCATAACCGAACAGCCCCGCCGCACCGCCCTGGAACGGAGCGCCGCCATCAAGTCCGAAAAGGCTGGTTTTATAGTGGCGCATACGGGTGCGCACCAGATCAAAGGGATTGGTATCGCGGACATGTTGCACGCCCGTCGCACTGGTAACAATATAAGCCCCGTCTTTGCCCTCAATAACCTCTAGTGGAAAAGCCGCCACGAAGGAATACGCCGCGTCACGATGGCCAAGATCGGCACTATCCAGAAACAATGAAAACGGATGGTGATGCAGGCGGTCAAAAACGGCCAGCGCGTCAAAAGCAGGGTCAAGATCATAGGTGTAGATTGTCATGCTTTCATCACTCCCGTTTGTGCAGTATAGGCCTTAGCCATAACTTTGCGTGACTGTAGCCATCTGCGGGTAAAAATACCAGAAATTTTCATCCTGAAGCGCATTAAGATTGTGAGTTTAGCTCAAAATCATCACATCTATGAATTTCGCTACGCTCTCGCTTGTCCAGCTCCAGTTCATAAATTGGAAACGATCCGGATAGAAATACACCGCCAGTGCTTTGAACAAGAGCAAATGCACCACGTATATTTCCAATGTACGACGGCCGGTAAATTGAAGCGCGCCAACAGCAAAACCCGGCAAAGCTTTGGTTATATGAGGCAATTCGGCAGGACGGAAACGATGTAATAAAAAATATATTAA
>CAXBAL010000165.1:0-5273 GCA_963973475.1 uncultured Micavibrio sp. | reverse complement strand
GAAGTTCAGGTTATTACTGAATAACACAATGCAATATAAATTTTAAACGAGAGCCGCTTTTTAAGCGGCTTTTGCGAATTTACCGCTTAAGGCTTCTTCAATCAGTTTAGCCGTGTCTTTCACGCCGTAAAGCTGGATGAATGATCCGAAACGCGGCCCCTGCGATTGTCCCAGCAGCACTTCGTAAATGGCCTTGAACCAATCGCGCAATTCGTCTTTCTCGTAACCGTTTTCTTTGCCGGCGCTAAAGACCTCGGTCATGTATTCATCGGCACCAAGACCTTCGTCCATGCTTGAAAGGCGCTTAGCAAGATCGCCCAGCGCTGCGCGTTCGCGTTCATCCGGCGCGCGGTACTGTTTGGCGGGCAACACGAAATCCTGATAATACCGGATCGCATAGCCGACAAGACGATCCAGCATCGGTGACGTCTCGGGCGTGGCATCCTTAGAATACTGGTTGATGAATTTCCACAGCACTTTCGGGTCATCCGTATTGGCCGCATTGACCAGATTAAGCAGCAGGGCAAACGATAGCGGGCTTGTCTGGCCGTTGGGCAGCTTCCCATCATGCAAATACCATGCGGGGTTGTCCAGCTTCTTATCCGGCTCTTGCTCCGGCAATTTTTCCACGAAAGTCAGATACTCATCCACGGCCTTCGGAATAATGTCGAAATACAGTTTCTTGGCGCTGGTCGGGCGTTGGTACATGTAATATCCCAAGCTTTCGTGCGGGGCGTAGGTCAGCCAGTTTTCCATCGTCAGGCCATTACCTTTGGATTTGGAAATTTTCATGCCTTCTTCATCAAGGAACAGCTCGTAGCGGAAACCTGCAGGCCCGCGGCTGCCCAAGATTTTTACAATCTCTTGTGAAATATCGGCGGCTGTAACCAGATCTTTCCCTGCCATCTCGTAATCCACATCCAGCGCAAACCAGCGCATCGCCCAATCGGCGCGCCACTGTGCCTTCACATGGCCGCCTGTGACGGGAACTTCTGTTCGCGTGCCGTCTTCGTCTTCAAAGACAATCGTGCCGGCATCTGCATTGGTCTCCAAAATGAGAACTTGCAACACATTGCCTGTTTTTGGCGAGATAGGCAGGAACGGTGAATAGGTCGCCGCGCGCTCTTCACCTAAAATCGGCAAAACGGCTTGTTTGATCTGCTCGTGGCGCTCGAGCATCAACAGCAAGGTTTTATCAAACACGCCGTTCTTGTAACAATCTGTCGCGCTTTTGAATTCATAATCAAACCCAAACCCGTCGAGAAACTCCATCAACTTTGCATTGTTGTGCTCGCCGAAACTATTATGCTCGGTATCAAACGGATTTGGCACTTGCGTCAGGGGCTTGTTCAGCGCGCCTGCCAGCATGTCCTGATTGGGAACATTGCCCGGAACCTTGCGGAGGCCATCCATATCATCGCTAAAGCAGAACAGCTTGACCGGAATATCGGGTTGCAAACGTTTAAACGCATTCATCACCATCGTGGTGCGGCAGACCTCGCCGAATGTGCCGATATGCGGCAAGCCCGAGGGGCCGTAGCCCGTCTCAAACAGTACATAGCCTTTTTCAGGCACCTGAATTTGTCCCTTACCCAGCGCCAGCAAACGTTTAACAACGGCCTTGGCCTCTTCAAACGGCCATGCGCGGCTTTTCTGGGCAATGTCTTGTGGGATGTCTGTCTGTGTCATGGGCATGTTTTCATTCTTGGTTATTAAGGAATAATGCTCTCTAAAGCCCAAACGATGCCGTATTTGATGTTGTTTTTCAAGGGAATTATCCAGCTAAGCGTATGAGGGTAACTTAAATGCTGAGTAGATAGGTTAGAATCAGAAGGTCTGATAGATGCAATGCTTTCGATTCTATTGTCTTATGTTAAATAATTGTACGCGTTATGTTATTAATGAGCCCTAAAAATGCACTTTTTATAGATAAATTTAACATGGAAGTAAAAAATATTTTTTATAAGTAATATTCATGTAATTATTATTATAATAAAAAACTTATAATAAAAACAAAGTAATTAATATTGCAATTATAAGTTTGCTTTATAATAAAGGACGCATAAATTGGTATATTTTCTGCACAAGCTTGCAATTTTTTTTTGAACTTTCTATGATTATGACAGTTATTAAATTGAATATATAGAAAATTACTGCAAACAAGGGGTGCAATACTTGTTATGACGACGAGAGCTTTGAAAATAGAAAGTGGATTTGGAAAGTTAACCCAAGAGGGCACGGCCCGCAAAGTACGCCGTCAGGCAAAGCGCGCAGGTATTAGTGATGTTCATTCAGGCCAGCGCATTCATTACGCCGAACATTTCCTTAAAAACCCAATAAAGACACTTTTGGGCCGTCCTGAGATGAAAGCTATGCTGGTTTCAAATTTCCGCTTCTCTGCCGACCCGACTTTAGGTGGCATTAAATCCCGCGCCCGCATGGTCGAGGCTGTGGCTGTTCAAGGTAAAACATATACCCATGACAAGGTCGTGGCCTCTGCCTGTCTTGATCCATCCGGTTATTATGCGAATGGCCAAATCAACTCCGCGGGCATCGGGAATATGGACTACGTTGCTCAGAACGCATCAAAAATGCAGCAGGAATATACAAGCGCTGCTTCTGATAATAATTCCCAGCTTCCCGCCCCTGACGCTCCAGAACAACATAATACTGGCGATGCCCCAGCACCGGAAATGTCCGCATAGGGGCATGTTGCTGTGCAGCGCAGAATTTTAGGCATAAGCCCTACAAAATACTTTGTTAAAGACTATGTTATGTATTGTGGTAGGTAATGCTATCACCAATACGAATCTTATAAAAAGATTCTGGTTCCTATAGCTTTAAAAGGAATAAACGGGAACATTATAAAGGCTTAAGTCTGGCCTTTGCAAAAAACGACAAAACAGCTCAAGGCAGCAAATTTAACTCCTGTTAGATGAAAATGCTGTCGTTAAAGCGCTGCGGACGAGTTTTACGCCCGCAGCGTTTGTTTTTAAGGTCATAAACAATATTTGCTGAATTAGCCTATATCGTATGCTCTGGGCTAGACTCATTATGAGTGGCGATGAGGCGCATTTGTTTATGTTTTTCAGCTGTTTGACGTACCAGTTCATGTGAATCTTCGGTAAGTTTCTCTACTACCTCAATTGGGGTATTCGGATTTCTAGCGATGATACGGCGTACACGATATTCATCATCCTCCGAGAGGGTTGTTAGCGTATCGGGTAATGTAGACTTGTGAGCCGCTACTAACATACGTACTTTTGCAGATTTGTTATTTGCAATGAACAGCAAAGTATTATTCGACGTGTAGCTATCAGCCGCCAGTAAAATCACTGTCTTTTCATCTCTTATATCAGCCGCTTCTTGATTATACGTGCTTTTATGTGACATTTTTTGTCTCCCTATATGTAAAATATAGGTACATGCTAGATAATTATTGTATTATCGTCAACATAAAAACATTTTATCATCGCGCATAATCTTATTAAAGTGGCTCTGTATATGTAAAGTTTGCGCGCGGGGCGTTATTTTGCGCGTCTTTGATTTGATCCAATGTCTTTTGCGCTGTTAGACGAATTGTTGGCACATTATCTTCCGCAAGCGTTTCGAGCGTTGGCACTGGCGTGTAAATTTTTTCTGCCACTGTGCTACGAACCATTCTGTCTGGGTGTCTGCTTAAATTCATTAGCGTATTAACAGAAACTTGTTCATGATCTGCAACAGCAACCACTACAGCTACATTTGGATGATCTTCCAATGCGGCCAGTTGTTTAGCTGTGGATTTTGGATCTGTTGCTATTTCATGACATTTTTTTACAGAAGGGTATTTTTTAATATTGGATATGGCGGTGAATAATTTGTTAAGTGACATGATCTTTGCTTTTCTTTTTAATTTTCATAGTGCCTCACGGCTGACGGATTTTTAAATACGCCCCTTTGTTCATTATGTCAATCTGAAAAAACAGCATGGCTGTTGAGTGTTTTATGCATGTTGCATTGAATTGTGGGTGACAGAAGAGGGCAATCTGCAAATCTTTATTTTGGATAGTTTGTTTTTGTCGTAATTTCTTTTATATCTATCATCATGGATGTTGTCGAAGCTTCTCAAGCCGCTGTTGAATTTGAACGCCTTTCAGGGAAGGGTGATCAATCGCGCCCGTTCCGCATTGCCTCGGATTTCAAACCCACGGGCGACCAGCCGACCGCGATCAAGAATCTGTGCGAGGGGTTGGAGCAGGGATTGACCGATCTAACGTTGCTCGGTGTCACAGGCTCCGGTAAAACCTTCACTATGGCACATGTGATAGAGGAAATGCAGCGACCCGCGCTTATCCTTGCGCCGAACAAAACACTGGCCGCCCAGCTCTACGGCGAATTCTCCAGCTTCTTCCCCGATAATGCGGTGGAATATTTCGTCTCCTACTACGATTACTACCAGCCCGAAGCCTATGTCCCGCGCTCCGATACCTTTATCGAGAAGGACTCCAGCATTAACGAGCAAATCGACCGCATGCGCCACGCCGCCACGCGCGCGTTGTTCGAACGTAAAGACGTGATCATCGTCGCCTCGGTATCCTGCATATACGGTATCGGTTCCAAGGAAGATTATCTGGCGATGAGGTTCGATTTGTCCAGCGGCGAGCGTATAGACCGTCAGGAACTCATCGCCCGCCTGATCACTTTGCAATATAAACGCAACGACATCGCCTTTGACCGCGGCACGTTCCGCGTGCGCGGTGATACGGTGGAGCTGTATCCATCTCACATGGAAGACCGCGCATGGCGTTTTTCCTTGTTCGGGGACGAGCTGGAAAAGATCACCGAATTCGATCCGCTAACGGGTGAGAAATTCTCCGATCTTGAAGGCGTGCGCGTTTATGCGAACAGCCACTACATCACCCCCGGACCGACGATGCAGCAAGCCATTAAGCAGATCAAAGCCGACCTTAAAATCCGCCTCGCCGAATTCGAAGCAGAGGGCAAATTGCTTGAGGCGCAGCGTCTTGAGCAGCGCACCCAGTTCGACATCGAAATGCTGGAGGCCACAGGTATTTGCCAAGGCATCGAGAATTATTCCCGCTATCTGACAGGCCGCCCGCCCGGCGCCGCGCCGCCAACCCTTATCGAATATCTGCCCGATAATGCGCTGATGTTTCTGGATGAAAGCCACGTGATGTTGCCCCAGCTGCGCGCGATGTATAACGGTGACTTCAAGCGCAAATCCACGCTGGTCGATTACGGCTTCCGCTTGCCCGCCGCCATAGACAACC
>CAXBAL010000164.1:0-5328 GCA_963973475.1 uncultured Micavibrio sp. | reverse complement strand
CGCAAGACGTTTTACAAGAACTAATGAAATCGCGGGAGCCGGTTTACCGGCGCGCCTTGTTCAAAATTTCGAGCGGCGAAATACCTGCTGACGAGTCTTTAAACGCGGTTATAAACGATATGAAACAGTATTTGATACGGTCGCAGACCGGGACAGAACACGCATAATGGGCACAAAGATAGTAACAATTGATCTGGGCGCGAAGGAATACGACATCTATATCGGTGAATCGCTTCTCTACCGCATCCATGACATGATTCCCGATGATGTGAGCGGTGGAAAATTTTTCATTATTACCGATAACAATGTCAGCGATTATGCACGCCAAGTTCAAGAAACCCTGCTGGCACAGGGCGCGCAGCAATGCGAAACACTGGCGCTGCATCCGGGCGAAAAAACCAAATCATTCGAAATATTCCAGCAGGTTTGTGAATGGATGCTCTCGCATAAAATCTCCCGTGATTCTGTCGTGGTCGCGGTTGGCGGCGGCGTGATCGGTGATCTGGCCGGATATGCAGCGGCCTCGGTTCTGCGCGGCGTGGGCTTTGTGCAGGTGCCGACCACTTTGCTCGCGCAGGTTGATAGCTCCGTTGGCGGCAAAACGGGTATTAACACATCCTACGGTAAAAACCTGATAGGAGCGTTTTACCAGCCGGGTGTGGTTGTCGCCGACATTGAAATCTTAAAAACATTGCCACGGCGCGAATTGCTTGCGGGATACGCCGAAGTCGTCAAATATGGCCTGATCGAGGATTTAAGTTTTTTCGAATGGCTGGAAGAACATGGCCGCGATGTCTGCGCCCTTGATAGCGATGCCGTTAGCTACGCCGTTGAAAAGAGCGTGCGCGCCAAAGCCGATGTCGTCATCGCTGATGAGAAGGAGCAGGGCCGCAGGGCGCTTTTAAATCTCGGCCACACTTTCGGTCACGCGCTAGAGGCAGCGGCCGGTTATGATGGACGCCTACTGCACGGAGAGGCCGTAGCGATCGGCATGGTCATGGCCTTTGATCTGTCGTCACGTCTGGGTCTTTGCACAAAGGCTGATCTAGAGCGCGTAGAGGAACATCTTGCGCAAATAGGCCTACCCACGAGAGCCGCCTTTATCACGCCGAACCTAACCCAGAACGCCGAGAAAATTGTCGAACTGATGGGCAATGACAAGAAGGTTAAAAAAGGCCGTTTGAATTATATACTCGTTAAAGGTATTGGTAATGCATTCGTCAGCGCCGATGTCCCGCAAGAGCTCGTGGTCGAGGTCGTGCGCGATTCCCTTGGCAGTGACGACGGACAATCTTTACAGGAAATGTTACAGGATAAATGGAAATCAGTCTTCTCTTCCCAATAGGCGCAATTATTGTTTTATTGATTTTATCGGCATTCTTTTCCGGCTCGGAAACGGCCCTGACGGCTGCATCCAGTGTGCGTATGCATTCATTGGAGCGTGAGGGTAACAAGCGGGCCTCTCTTGTCAATAAAATCAGAACCGAGAAAGAGCGTATGATCGGTGCGCTTTTGCTGGGCAATAATATGGTTAATATTCTGGCCTCGGCGCTCGCGACCAGTGTGTTGATCAAGATGTTCGGGGAAACCGGCGTTATTTACGCCACGTTTGCCATGACCCTGATCGTTCTTGTTTTCTCCGAAGTGCTGCCCAAAACATACGCTTTCAGCCATGCCGACAAAATGGCGATGCGCGTTGCACCGATAATACGCCTGCTAATCTATATCTTTGCGCCGGTCACCGAAGCTGTTTCATGGGTTGTGCGTCAGGTGCTCAAACTGTTCGGCGTCGATATGGCCAATGTGACCGCCGGATCGCATCTGGAGCTGCTCCGCGGCGCCATCGAGATGCATGAAGGCCCCGAGCAGGATACGCACGAACAGCGTGCAATGCTGCGCTCCATCCTTGATCTGTCCGAGGTCGATGTCGAGGACATTATGATCCACCGTAAATACGTTACGATGCTGAATATAGATGATCCGGTTGAGGATATTGTCGAGCAGGTGCTGGAAAGCCCGTTTACGCGCCTGCCGCTTTGGAAGGATGATGCGGATAATATAGTAGGAGTTTTACATGCTAAATTGCTGCTGAAAGAACTTCGCCGCAGTGAAGGCAAGGTTGCCGATATTGATCTGGACAGTGTTAAAATGGAGCCTTGGTTTATTCCCGAAACCACCGTGCTGAGCGAGCAGTTGCAAGCCTTCCGCGAGCGTAAAGAGCATTTCGCCATCGTTGTTGATGAATATGGCAGCGTCATGGGCGTGGTCACGCTGGAAGATATCCTCGAGGAAATCGTCGGCGAAATTGACGATGAACATGACGAGCCGATGCAAGGCGTGCGTGTTCTGACCAATAACCGCTTTATGATTGACGGATCAGTGACGATTCGTGATTTGAAACGCGAATTCGATTGGGATTTACCGGACGAGGAATATTCCACTATCGCAGGGCTTATCCTGCATGAGGCGCAAATGCTCCCCGAAGTCGGCCAATCCTTCACTTATCATGGTTTCCGTTTCGACGTCATGAAACGCCAGAAAAACCAGATCACCCTGATTCGTGTCGTTCCTCCTGTGGAGCCTGAAAAGAACGATTAACGCCCGCTTATCCACCTCACTGTATTTGTGCACCGCGTAGCGCGCCTGCGCGCCTGAGCGTTTTAAAGAAGCGTAGCGCGCCTGCGCGCCTGAGCGACTAAAGCGGTGTATCGCTCAACCATTTTCGCACGACTTCAATCTGGTGCGGATGCATTAAGGACGGCACATGCCCGCAATCGGCAAATTGCACCAGATCAAAAGAGGCGCCGGTATAGCTACCGCGCATCTGATCAATAATATCCGATGTCAGCACCATTGATTGCGCACCGTGAATTACTTGCACGGGGGCGCTGATAGTATTCCAATATGGCCATAAATCACTATCACCTGTCGGCTCGCTCTCGAATATTTTCGCAATCGCCGGATCATAACCGTAAGTCAGTGTGCCATCATCCAGTGCGCGGGCATTATGCGCGGCCATATGATGCCATTGTTCATCGCTGATAGGACCCCAGGACAAGCCGCG
Organism: uncultured Micavibrio sp.; assembly: GCA_963973475.1. Classification (GTDB taxonomy): domain Bacteria; phylum Pseudomonadota; class Alphaproteobacteria; order Micavibrionales; family Micavibrionaceae; genus UBA2638. The sequence continues at coordinate 2,264 of CAXBAL010000164.1, read as the reverse complement.
CGTTTGGCGCATTCTTTGTTCGACCTCTTCGATGGTGCCAAAAGTGTATTGCTGTGCGATCACCATATGGATGAAATCCAGCGCGGCTTTGGGCACTTCTGGCCCGACATCGTTTAGGATCAGCCGCGCGATAGGGCTATCCTTCATACCCGCCAGTTTAATGCCCAGCAAACCGCCCAGCGATATACCGAGCCAATCCACACTATTGGGACGCGCCAGATCCAGATGGGCGAGCAATGCCATGAGATCGTGGCAATATTGGTTGTAATTGTAATCCATAGGATTGGACAGAAAATCACTGCGCCCCCGTCCGGGCAAATCTACGGCGATAAGACGGAACCCGTTCTTTATCAGGTCTTCGGCCAGATAATCGAAATCATGTCCGTTTCCGGTCAAACCGTGCACGCCAATAACTGGGCGCGCATTTTTATCGCCCCACTCATTATAAACAATGCGGTGATAACCCTGGGAATTCAGGGACAGAAATGATTTTTCCGAATAGGCCATGGTTTTTCCCCTAATATTGCGACTGCGGTAAGCCTTTATTAACTGTCATTGCAAGTCCGACGCGGCAATCCATATTTGGAGTTACGAATGGCTTCGCTGCGCTCGCAGACGATAAGATCATAGCCGCTACGAACTCGCCACATTTTTCAAACTACCATGGCAGTGCTTGAATTTTTTCCCCGACCCACAGGGGCAAGCCGCGTTGCGGGGAACCTTCGTCCATGTTTCAGGATCGGCGGCGTCGAATTTATTTTCTACGGGACGCTGGCGCATTTGTTCGACATTGCTGCGCTCTTCGGTGACGCGGCCTTGACCGGGGATGCCTTCCATAGCGGGATCGTCGCGGGTTTCCTGCATTTTTGGCTCGGCAGCATCACGCCCGCCGCCCATAACGCCCGGTAAGATGAGGGAGAGGCGGTTTTCATCCACGCCAATTTCCACCATGCAGAGCGTCTGTGTAACTGTCTCGCGCAAGGAATCCAGCATGGTCTCGAACATCTCGAACGCCTCGGCCTTGTACTCATTCAGCGGGTCTTTCTGGCCAAAGGCGCGCAGATTAATCCCCTGACGCAAATGGTCAAGCGCAAGCAAATGCTCTTTCCAGCTTTGATCCAACAATTGCAGGACAATCGCTTTTTCAGTCTGGCGCCAAGTTTTTTCGCCGTAATTACCGACTTTGGCGGCCATTTTCTTATCGACCGCGTCAATCAGGCGCTCGCTCATTTCCGTATCGGCAATGCCTTCTTCTTTGGCCCAAGCCTTGACGGGCAAGTCCATATCAAAGATGCGTTGGATTTCGTTTTCAAGTGTTTCGGTATCCCACTGCTCGGCATACGCGCCGGAGGGAATGTAAGCGGACACCAGATCATCAACAACTTGATGGCGCATATCGCGCACAAGCTCTTCCAGCTCGCCCGCTTCCATAATCTCGCGGCGCTGCTCGTAGATGGCTTTACGCTGGTCGTTCATGACATTATCGAATTTTAAAAGGTTTTTACGCACCTCGAAATGCATGCTCTCCACCTTGGTCTGGGCGCGCAGCAGCATTTTTGAAATCAGCGGATGTTCCAGTGATTCGCCTTCTTGCAGGCCGATGGAACTGTTCAGTAGCTGTTCCAACTTATCACCCGCAAAGATGCGCATAAGATCATCTTCAACAGACAGGAAGAAGATGGTTGCCCCCGGATCCCCCTGACGGCCCGCACGACCGCGCAGCTGGTTATCAATGCGTCGTGATTCGTGGCGCTCTGTCCCCAGAATATAAAGGCCGCCGGCATCTTTTACGAATTGCTTGTGCTCCTTGATTTCTTCCATGATTTTGCGAATTTCAGGGGTGTCCTGTCCGATAAATTCGGCGCCGAGCTCATGCTCGATACGCATTTCGGCATTCCCGCCAAGCTGGATATCTGTTCCACGTCCCGCCATGTTGGTGGCGATAGTCACCGCGCCGGGGCGTCCGGCTTGCGCCACGATATAGGCTTCCTGTTCGTGATGACGGGCGTTCAATACGTTGTGTTTGATCTTTTCCTTCTTCAGGCGCGCGGCAAGCTGCTCGGATTTCTCGATAGAAACCGTACCGACCAAAACAGGCTGCTGGCGCTCCGCGCAATCCTTGATCAAATCAACGATGGCATGTTCTTTTTCAGCCAGAGAGCGATAAATCTTGTCGTCATGATCAAGACGGGCAATCGGCACATGGGTCGGCATGGCGACCACGTCCAGATTATAAATTTCCTGAAACTCGGCGGCCTCGGTCA
>CAXBAL010000163.1:0-5434 GCA_963973475.1 uncultured Micavibrio sp. | reverse complement strand
CCCGGTAGCTATGTTCGGACGGGATAACCGCTGAAAGCATCTAAGCGGGAAGCCTCCTTCAATACCAGGACTCCCTATCAGAGCCGTGGAAGACCACCACGTTGATAGGCTGGATGTGGAAGCTCGGTAACGAGTGAAGCTAACCAGTACTAATTGCTCGATCGGCTTGAATTTAAACCATGCAATGGTACTTACAAAAGGCCATTGTTCACGCGCAGCGGTAAATCCGTTGCTTACTTTAAGGTTTTGCCAGACAATTGGAATATATGATATGACGACAAGCGTCGTCCGCCGGAAGTCCGGCGCTTTTAAATGAAGTCTTTTCAACAATCAAAAATAGGTTTTAATGATCTGGTGGTTATAGCGAGAGTGAAACACCCCATCCCATCCCGAACTGGACCGTGAAACCTCTTAGCGACGATGGTACTGCATCTTAAGGTGTGGGAGAGTAGTTCGCTGCCAGATCTTTAAAGTCTATGGATGATTGATCTCTAACCTATTACACCGTAATCAAACAAGCCGCCCTTTTCGGGCGGTTTTTTGTTGCTTTGATGGTTTTGTACCATGAATTTTCTATTTTTTTCTTGCTATGATTTGATTATTAGAATGAAAACTTTTTAACATCCGTAATTAGACTATCTGTCTCTTTCGTTAACTTTTCGAGAATTATATACTATACGAGGATTATCTGGTCTTTGACTTCTATTTGTAAAAGGTAATCAATATGCGGGCAGCCAAATTGATTACTAGGAGATTAATGAAATGAATGACTCACCTTTCATGGTTACATTATATTTTAGAGGCGATAATTTAGAGCCGGATGTTATTACCAAGCAATTGGGTGTGTTGCCAACAGATACGCGGCGAAAAGGAGAGGAGAGGCACGGAAAACAAGGTAGGGTATACACAAATCGTACTGGAATATGGAAATTAAGGGCGGCTACCGTTTCTAATGAACTTTCAGAACACATAGAAGAGTTAACATCAAAATTTAAAAAAGAGAAAATAGTATCCGATATTATGTGCGTTGAAGAAGCGTTTATAGATGTATTCTTATGCTATGATAGATTGGGAGAATCCGATAGCTATTGTTTCGAACTTACAGAAGAAAATATAAGGAATATTAGCCTGCTTGGCGTATCTGTGCAGTTTACAGTGTCTTCATACAAAGAGCTTGAAGAAATGTAGTATTGTTAACGTTATTCTTTTAGATTAAGCCCGCCGACAAACCACCAAATACCCTTGCACATCTTCCCCTTCATCTTTACGCAAGGTGACAGAGGTAATGCTGGCTGGTTTTAAGCCGCTCACCTCAATTGTCTCGGTTATATAACTTTCCGCATGCGAAAAGCGGCGGGCGGGGCCTAGATGGTAGGTGGGTTGTGTGGGGGCGGGCGGCGGCTCTAGCAGGGCTTGCACCGAGAAGATGAAACGGCCGCAAGAGGTTAGGCGCGGGGCGGCGGCTTCGAAGACGCTTTCCAGGGCGCCGAAATAGCTCAGGACGTCGGCGGCGATGATGAGATCGAACGTCGCGGCGCTTTGTTTCAGGTAGTCCAACAATTCGCCTTGTTCCAGTTTATCGTAGAGATCTTTTTGCCGTGCTTGTTCCAGCATGCCTGCCGAAAGGTCAACGCCTTCCATATAGCTTGCGAGCGGCTTTAAATGCTCCCCCGCCAAACCGGTGCCGCAGCCGAGGTCGAGGATGCGAAGGGGATTTGCGGGCGTGTAATATTTCCGCGCAGCTTGCGCAATTATCCCCGGCACTGCGTAATCCAGAGCGCCGACGAGGTGGTCATCGAAGTGATCGGCGTATTGATCGAACAGCGTCTCGACGAAGGCGGGCGGCATGATGTCTTCGATGACGGTGAGGCCGAGACGCTCAAGCTCCAGCGCCGCGCCTTGATGGTCATCGGGGTCGAGGGTGCGGGAGTGCTCGAAATGCTCTATCGCGCGCGTATTGTCGCCATTCGCTTTATAGTATTTACCGAGCGTGAAGGGCAGCACCGGCCAGTGCGTGGCAAGGGGTAGGGTTTGTTCCAGCAAATCAATGGCGGCGGCCAGATCGCCGTCCTCGGCCAGCCCGCAGGCGTATTCGAAACGGCGGTCGGCTTGCAGGTCACCGGAGGTGCTCAGGAAATCGGGTAGGATCATGGATCACGCCCGCTCCTTATCGCGTTCGGGCTGGTTTATATACGGCGCGGCGGGGCGGGTTGGCAAGAAAAATTATATTGGTAGAATGGGGGCAAGGAGTGCAATATGCTATTAAATGGAATTTTATTATCTTTATTGGCCGGGCTGGCGATACCGCTCGGGGCGTTTTTGTCGCGCGTGCGTTTTTTCCGTGAAAGCTGGAAGCGTGATGAGCTGCGCCATGGCATTATCGGTTTTGGGGCTGGGGCGTTGATTGCTGCGATTGCCTTTGTTTTGGTGCCCGAAGGCGCCCAGAAACAGCCTGCGTGGAGCGTTCTTGTGAGTTTTGCCGCTGGCGGGCTCGTGTTTATGGGCATTGATATAATGCTGGCGCGTAGTAAGAGCAAGGCATCCAATTTTCTGGCCATGATGATGGATTTCGTTCCCGAAGCGATTGTTCTGGGCGCGATACTAACTCAGGATTTCGGGCAGGCAGCGTTTTTGGCGATAGTGATTGCAGCGCAAAATTTACCGGAAGGGTATGCGGCCTATACCGAAATGGAAAAAGGGTCCAAGGCACCAGACAAGCTGCTGGGCTTATTCTTTATAGTGGGGCTGAGCGGGCCGATTTATATTTTGCTCGGCACCGAGGTGTTTGTGCATTGGGATATGGCGCTAGGCGTGATGATGAGTTTTTGCGCGGGCGGGATTTTATATCTCGTGTTTGAAGATATTGCCCCGCGCGTGGCAATGAAAAAACACTGGTTGCCGCCATTGGGTGTAATCGCCGGGTTTATGGTCGGCATGATTGGTTATTTATATGTGCATTAAGGGCGCGTTATTTATCTGGCGTGGCATCCGGTTAGAAGCGGGGAGCCTTCACGCTCTAGCACGGCTTGACCGTCATCATTCATATAGAGCGTGAAAATATTGTTGGTGAAGGCATCGCCGTAAGGGTTGGGTATGCGCTCCAGCGTTATCGTGCGGCCTTCGTATTGCACAAGTGCACGTTCCGAGCGGTCGGCCACAGATATAACCATTTGCCGTGCCTGATCACAGGTATAAAGATTATTCGGGGCGAGAGGCGCGAAGGGATCGGAGCTGGCGCAGGCGCATAACGCGGCCAGAGCCAAAAGCGGGGAAGCCTGAAATAATTTTTGCATGTGCTTTTTCATCATCTGTTTATATAAGCATAAATCGTGCCAGATAAAAGGGGTTGATTTTATCATTGGCCTCCCTAGTTTCTTTGTTATGGCTGGATTACTTATAAATGGACAATGGAAAACGAAAAATGAATTTGCCGATGAGAAAAGCGGCAAGTTCGAGCGCGAGGATTCTATTTTTCGTGACTGGATTACGCCTGATGGCAAGGATGGGCCGGACGGAAAAAAGGGTTATAAGGCCGAGAGCGGCCGTTATCACCTGTATGTGTCCTATGCTTGTCCATGGGCGCACCGGACGCTGATTTTTCGTCACCTGAAGGGGCTGGAAGATCATATAGATGTCTCTGTCGTGCATCCGCATATGTTGGATCATGGCTGGAGCTTTGATGATGATTTTGAGGGCGCCACGGGCGACAAGCTCTATGGTCTGGAGTTTATGCACCAGCTTTATACCAAGGCCAAGAGTGATTATACCGGCAAGGTAACAGTGCCTGTGCTCTGGGATAAAAAAACCGAGACGATTGTGAACAACGAAAGCGCCGAGATTATCCGTATCTTTAACAGCGCTTTTAACGAAATTACGGGCAATACCGATGATTATTATCCCGAAGCGCACCGCGAACGCATTAACGAGATTAACGCGCGCGTTTATGACACGGTGAATAACGGCGTCTATAAGGCCGGATTTGCAAGCGCGCAAGATGCCTATGAAAAGGCGGCGCGCGAATTATTTGATAGCATCGAATGGCTGGAAGGAATTTTGGCCGATGGCGGTTTGATGTATCTATGCGGTGATGATTTGACCGAGGCGGACATCCGTTTGCTTACAACGCTGTTGCGCTTTGATGCTGTTTATCACACCCACTTCAAATGTAATGAAAAGCAGATCGCCGAATGTAAGTTCTTGCAAGGATATCTTGAGCGACTTTATGAAATGGATGCGGTGAAGCCGACGCTCAATATGGCGCACATTAAGGCGCATTATTACTACAGCCATGTAAACATTAATCCGCACCGGATTATCCCGACGGGACCAGATCAATATTGGCTTTAAGGGTGTTATGCATATTCTTGTAGCCTAAGCATTCTGCGCCTTTTATAATAATTTGGTATGCTTGCGTATTCTTTTTGCTTTTTAACTATTTTAAGTCTATTATATCGGCTGTCTCATTATGCTCTGTCGTTTTAAATAATTGCCGAGCCGTATGGGTTATTATTTTTTACTACTAAGGAGCACTACAAATGGCCGAAACTGGCACAGTAAAATGGTTTAATGCAACCAAAGGATTTGGATTTATCGTACCGGACAACGGGGGCAGTGACGTATTCGTACACATTAGCGCCGTAGAAGCAGCCGGTCTTTCAGCGCTGAATGAAAATCAGAAAGTTGAATTTGAAATTCAGGAAAACCGCGGCAAAAAAGCTGCCGGTAATATTAAACTTGTAGATTAATATTATTTTATAATTCCGGTTCGCCGGCAATATTATTAGGGGCTGTTCAGTAATCTGAACGGCCCTTTTTAATGCGCGGTTTTTGTTTTGAGTTGAAAACTTGCCGAGAACAAAAAGTAGCTTACTGCACGGCTTCTTTGTCTTCTGATTCAGACTCGGCAATGTCTTCGTCCAGAATTTGCAAGAGCTCGGGGCTGGTGCGGGTTGGCATGTGAACAAATTCCCCTTGATCCTCGACGATAACCTTGTCACCGGCATAAGCGCGGTAGAGACCGAAGATAAAGAGGCAAAACAGTACAACGCTAAAGCCGTAGAAAAATGCATTGAGCGCAATATAATCCATGATCAGCCCGCTAACCAACGGACCCAGCATAGCGCCCATTCCGTTGATCAATATCAAAGATGTGGAGGCGGACACGGCTTGTTCGGGTTTGATGTTATCATTCATATAGGCCAGACCGACACTATAGATAGATGTGATCAGGCCGCCAAATATGAACATCAGAATAAAGGTATAGGGGCTTATGTTGAAAATCAGTGATGTCACAAATGCGCAAAGGGCAATGGCAATGATAACTTTACGGCGATCCAGACGGTCCGAAACCGTGCCGATTACGAGCGGAATAAGAGCGCTGCCCAGAATATAGCTGGCCATAAGGCCGGCTGCCCAGCTTTTGGTTTGGCCAAGC
>CAXBAL010000162.1:0-5450 GCA_963973475.1 uncultured Micavibrio sp. | reverse complement strand
ACCAATGGCGGCGTGGATTATTCATTCGAATGTATCGGCAATGTCAAAGTTATGCGTGATGCGCTGGAATGCTGCCATAAAGGTTGGGGCGAAAGCGTGATTATCGGCGTGGCCGGTGCGGGGCAGGAAATTTCCACCCGTCCGTTCCAGCTAGTAACCGGGCGCGTTTGGCGCGGCTCTGCCTTTGGCGGCGCGCGCGGACGTACCGATGTTCCCAAAATTGTCGATTGGTATATGGACGGCAAGATCAATATTGATGATCTGATTACCCATACGATGCCGCTGGAGGAGATCAATACGGCCTTTGATTTGATGCATGAAGGCAAATCAATCCGTAGCGTAATTAAGTATTAAAGGAATAAAACATGAAACTGGAAAAACAACATGCCTGTCATGGCGGAACAATCGAGTATTACAGCCATGAAAGCGAACAAACAAAGACGCCGATGCGGTTTTCCCTGTTTGTGCCTGAAGGGGCGGGGGCGGATATTCCTTATGTTGTGTTTCTATCCGGTTTAACCTGTACGGAAGATAATTTTACGACCAAGGCGGGGGCTTATAAAAAGGCTGCTGAGCTTGGTTTGGCAGTTCTTGCGCCTGATACATCCCCGCGCGGGGAGGATGTCCCTGATAACGATGCTTATGATCTGGGGCAGGGCGCGGGGTTTTACATTGATGCCACGCAAGAGCCATGGGCGGTTAATTACCGCATGGAAAGCTATATTATGAAAGAGCTTTTGCCCAAGGCGGAAGCCAAGTTTGCCCTGAACGGCAAGAATAAATCCATTATGGGGCATTCTATGGGCGGGCATGGCGCGCTCACTCTTTATTTCAAATATCCGGACGAATTTAAATCCGTCTCCGCATTTTCCCCGATTGTGGCACCAACGCAGGTGCCGTGGGGGCAAAAGGCCTTTGCGGCATATCTGGGCGATAACCGTGCGGAATGGAATGCGCATGATGCGTGCGAACTGGTGCATAACGCCGAGAACACCGAAGATAACGCGCAAATTCTGATTGATCAGGGTCTGGGCGATGATTTTCTGGAAGAGCAGTTGAAGCCTGAATTGTTCGAGCAGGCTTGTAAGGATGTGGGGCAGCGATTAAAGCTACGCCAGCATAAGGGCTATGATCATAGCTATTTCTTTATCCAGAGCTTCATTGATGACCATTTGGAGCATCACAAGGAATATTTAGAGCAATAGAGCTAAAACAGTTCTTCATATTCTTTGGGATTGAATCCGATGAACGTCTGCCCGAGCCTTAGAAGCAGAGGGCGTTTGAGCACGGACGGGTTGTCTTGCGCCAAGCCGATAGCCTTGTCATCATTCATGGTCTCTCTAATCTCATCCGGCAGCGCGCGCCATGTAGTGCCGTTGCGGTTGATAACAACTTCCCAGCCATTTTGCTCTAGCGCCAAACGCAAAACATCAACATCCACACCGTCTTTTTTGTAATTGTGAAAGACGTACTCCACGCCGTGATCATCCAGCCAGCCCAGCGCCTTTTTCATAGTGTCGCAGTTTTTGATGCCGTATATTTTGGTTTCGAGCATTATTTATCTCCTCTTGTTTACTTACGCGTTTTGTCCCGCGACATAGCCCGATGACCATGCCCATTGGAAATTAAAACCGCCCAGATGGCCAGTGACGTCCACGACCTCGCCAATGAAATAGAGCCCCTTATGGTCTTTGCATTCCATGGTTTTGGAGGACAGCGCGTCCGTATCCACCCCGCCAATTGTGACCTCCGCAGTACGGTAGCCTTCGGTTCCTGCGGGCTTAATGTGCCAATTATGGATGGCGGCGGTCAGGCGATCAAGGTTTTTATCGCTTTGGTCAGCCAGATTGCCGCGAAGGCCAAGGTTTGCACAAATATCTTCGGCGAGGCGTTTGGGTAGCATTTCAGCCACAGCGTTTTGAATATCTTGCTTGGGGTTGGTTTTCTTGCGGGCTTTTAACTGCTCCAGCGCATTTTCACCATGGGCCAGATTAACACTAATCTCCTCGCCCGCGTTCCAGTAAGACGATATTTGCAAGATGGACGGGCCGCTAAGGCCGCGATGAGTGAAGAGAAGCCCCTCGGCAAATTCTGTTTTTCCGGCTTGAACGGACGCATCAACGGAAAGACCGCTAAGTGATTTACAACGATCCAGCATGGCATCGGAGAAGGTTAAAGGCACGAGCGCGGCGCGGGTCTCGATAATGTCCAGGCCAAACTGGCGCGCCACGTTATAGCCGAACTTGCTGGCGCCGATTTTGGGGATGGACAGCCCGCCCGTGGCGATTACTAAGCTCTCGCAGCTGGCTTGGCCGCGATTGGTGAATATGCGGTAGCCGTTCTCATTTAAAGGCTCTATGCGCTCGACAGTGGTTTCCATGTCATGCTGCACGCCGCCGCGCTCGCATTCTTCCAACAACATGTCGATAATTTCCTGTGCGCTGTCATCACAGAAAAGCTGACCGAGCTTTTTTTCGTGGTATTTTATGCCGTGGCGTTTGACCATGTCGATAAAATCAAACTGGGTGTATTGTTTCAGCGCGGATTTACAAAAATGCGGGTTTTGCGAGAGGAAATTGGCCGGGGAGCAATGGACATTGGTGAAATTACACCGCCCGCCGCCCGAGATACGGATTTTTTCTGCTATCTTGGTGGCATGATCGACCAGCCGGACAGAGCGCCCCCGCGCGGCAGCGGTTAAAGCGCACATTAAACCGGCAGCGCCGGAGCCAATAATTATTACGTCATAAGAGTATTTCATAGTAGGATGTGATATCAGATAAATTGCCTCGAACCTACTTCATTCTAATTGGATACACATGTCAAAAATACAAAACCAGAAATTATTCATCCGTCAAGCCGAGTTCAAGGACATTGCACAGATGGTGAGCTTAAGCAAAAAAGTTTACGGCGATGACCCCTTCACGCGCAAAATGATCACCAGTCATTTGAACGCGTTTCCCGAAGGCCAGTTCGTGGCGATATTGGACGGTAAGGTTGTTGGGCACGCTGCGACGTTTATTATTGAAGAAAAAGAAGCACTTAAGCCTCATACTTATAAGGCAATCACGGGCAGCGGATATATTACCAAGCATAATCCGGACGGGGATTTCCTCTACGGCATGGAGGTTTGTGTTGATCCTGAAACGCGCGGCCTTCGGATTGCCCAGCGCCTTTATAATATGCGTAAGAAGCTTTGCGTGGATTGGGAGCTTAAAGGTATTACCTTTGGCGGGCGCATGATGAATTATTATAAGCACGCAAAAAAGGGCGTAAGCCCAGAGGATTATCTGGAAGGGGTGCGCACCAAGAAATACCGCGATCCGGCGCTAGGCTTGCAAATCAGGAACGGGTTCGAGCCGATCCGCGTCCTGAAAAAATATCTGATTGATGATAAGCCATCGCTGGATTATGCCGCCCATATGGTTTGGTATAACGCGATGGCAAATGACAGCGTAAAACAAAGCCATACTGCGCGGCGCGGCAGTGTGCGGGTGGCGTCTGTGCAATTTCAGGTGCGTAAGGTGAATTCATTCGATGAATTTATCGCGCAGGTCGAATATTTCGTTGATATCGCATCGGATTACCGCGCCGATTTTGTCGTGTTCCCGGAGCTTTATACGCTTGCCCTGCTTTCGGCGGAAAAGAAACGCCTTAGCCCCGAGGAATCCGTGCGCGCACTGACGCAATACACCGAGCAATATATTGAGGCCATGCATAAAATGGCGATTTCTTATAACATTAATATCATAGGCGGCACGCATCCAACGATGGCCGAGGACAAGCTTAAAAATATTGCCTATGTCTTCCTGCGCGGCGGCGAGGTGCATAAGCAGGAAAAAATCCAACCGACTCCGAACGAGCGTTATTGGTGGAATATGGCTGGCAGTGATGATCTGAGCGTTATCCAGACAGATTGCGGTCCTATAGGTGTGCTGATTTGTTATGACTGTGAGTTTCCTGAGCTTGCGAGGCACCTTGCCGATCAGGGGGCATTGATGTTGTTCGTGCCGTTTTGTACGGATGAACGGCAGGGATATTTGCGCGTTAAATATTGTGCGCAGGCGCGCGCGATTGAAAATCAGTGTTACGTGGTCACCTCGGGTGTGGTTGGTAATTTGCCTGATGTAGAAAATATGGATATCCATTATGCATCCAGCGATATTATCACGCCTTGCGACTTCCCCTTTGCCCGTGATGGAATCGCGGCCAGCGCGCCGGTAAATACCGAGACGATTATCTTTGCCGACGTCAATCTGGATGATCTTTTGATGGCGCGAAAGTCAGGTACAGTGCAGAATTTCCGTGACCGCCGATTTGATTTATATGAAGTAAAATGGCAAAAATAGAGCATTTTACGCAATGATTATCTAAAGAAATTATGTTTATTAGTATTTTTTATATTAAGGGGATTGCCCTGCTGAAAGATTTGTTCTAGGGTCTGGATAATTAATAAAAAAATATTATAACAGGGACATAATTTGATGACAAATTCATCTGAAAAGGGCGCAATGCGCCCTGATACCTTATCCAATGAAGAGCTTGAGATAATTTCATCCGATGTTGATGCGGCATCAGAGAGTCTAAATAAAGTTTTGGACGAAGTGCGCAAAGTTGTCTGGGGGCAAGATGATATTGTCGAGTTAACCCTGACCTGTATGATTGCGGGGGGCAATGTTCTGCTGGAAGGTTTGCCCGGGTTGGCAAAGACCCGTTTTCTGCAAAATCTGGCACCTATTCTGTCTATGGAATTTAAGCGCGTACAGTTTACACCCGATTTGATGCCCGGCGATATCACAGGCTCAATGGTTCAGGATAAAGAAGGAAAAGAGGACTTTAAATTTGTAAGGGGTCCGATTTTTACCCAGCTTTTTATGGCGGATGAGATTAACCGCGCGGGCCCACGGACGCAATCTGCTCTTTTAGAAGCTATGCAGGAGAAAAAAGTCAGCGTGGATGGCGAAACAAATTATCTGCAAAAGCCGTTCCATGTTGTGGCAACTCAGAACCCTTTAGAGCAAGAAGGTACATATCCGCTTCCGGAAGCTCAGCTTGACCGTTTTCTTATGAAGATTAACCTTGATTATCCTGACCGCGATTCTGAAAAGCGTGTGATGATCGAGACTACATCGACCTCAGCGAGCAAATATCTAGCGCTTAAGAAATCGGCTGAAAACCCTGAAATTGATCTGCGGGAACGCACAGCTGGTAGTAACGATGTTGAAGTCAACGCCGTACTAGGTCAATTCGATTTGATAAAGATGCAGGAACTTGCAAAGGTGCTGCCTTTAAGCGAGAGTTTTTGTGACGCCGTTTTGGATATTGTCCGCTCCGCCAGACCAAATGATCCGACCGCCCCTGATTTCGTTAAGGATAATGTTGAATGGGGCCCTGGCCCGCGGGCCGAACAGGCCTTTGCGCAGGCAGCCCGTGCTCGTGCTCTGCTAAAG
>CAXBAL010000161.1:0-5470 GCA_963973475.1 uncultured Micavibrio sp. | reverse complement strand
CTCTTGCTCTTGCTCCATCCAGTCCATTGTAGCGGCGCCATCATGCACCTCACCGATTTTATGTGACTTACCGGAGTAGAACAAAATACGCTCTGTCGTTGTGGTCTTACCCGCATCAATATGCGCCATAATTCCAAAGTTGCGGTAATTTTCAATGTTATGTTCGCGTGCCATCTTCTTGCTTTTCCTTAACCTAAATTATTCGTTTGTTCTAGCGAATCATTTTTATTCGCTTGCTCGGCAATAATTTTCGCACCACGTTTGTTATGATACGCGCCTATGCCAACCCCAGCCGTCGCCATCATGCCGGCAAAAGCGAAATCCCCATTATGTGTAGAAAATGCCGCAGCCCCAAAAAGCACACCTAGCCCAACCCCAGTATTCACCGCGGATGCTTTTTCCGAGAGCTTAACTCCGCCAGTCAAGGCATTTACCAGCTTAGGCTTCATAACCGTTGGCGGCACCTCACAAGAGGTTGCAATATTTTCAGCCACCCGATTAAACCACGTTTGCCATTTTCCTATCATCGACATCTTAAAATTCTCCTACCAGCGGTAATGCGCAAACGCTTTGTTTGCATCCGCCATTTTGTGGGTGTCATCACGCTTTTTAACAGCAGAACCGCGGTCATTGGCGGCATCCAGCAATTCATTGGCAAGACGATCAATCATTGTGTTTTCACTACGCTTGCGGGAAGCATCGATCAACCAGCGAATAGCAAGAGCCAACGCACGCTCGCTGCGCACTTCAACCGGAACCTGATAGGTCGCACCACCAACGCGGCGTGAGCGAACCTCCAGCTTCGGCTTTACGTTTTTCAACGCATCATGGAACAAACGCAAACCTTTGGATTTCGCCAGAATGGCATCATTGGCAATCGCCTCACCATCGGTTTCCTTGTTGTCGCTTCCGCCTTTTGTTTCGAGAATTTCAATCGCACCATATACGATTTTCTCGGCAACAGACTTCTTCCCATCAACCATGATGTTGTTCATGAACTTGGTCAGGATAACATCACCGAATTTCGGATCAGGAAGGACTTCGCGTTTTTCTGCTCTATGACGACGTGACATATATTAATTCCTCTTACTTAGGACGCTTCACGCCGTAACGTGAACGTGATTGCTTACGATCTTTAACACCTTGCGTATCAAGCGCGCCGCGCACGATAGTGTAGCGCACACCCGGCAAGTCTTTAATACGACCCCCGCGCACAAGCACAACTGAGTGCTCCTGCAGGTTATGGCCCTCGCCCGGGATATAACAAATAACTTCCATACCCGTCGTCAAACGAACCTTGGCCACTTTACGCAGCGCGGAGTTCGGCTTCTTCGGTGTCGTTGTATATACACGTGTACATACACCGCGACGCTGAGGATTGCTCTTCAGCGCTCTGTTTTTCTTACGTTTAACAACCTGCTCGCGCGGTTTACGAATTAACTGTTGAATGGTTGGCATACCTTAACCTTCACTTTTTAAACAATTCAAATTTTTGGATGGGTGCATTTAGCGCAGAATATAAAGTCTTGTCAACATATATTCGCACAGTGCCGATAAGGCGTAAATGCAGAGCATCCGTATTCTCGGATGATGCGCGCGGCCCTTTGTTTTACACGAAAACGAAACCACGCAAGTCATCGAATGCGCGGACTATATTGTAAAAACCATAGACAGGTCAAGCGTTTTTTATATCCGAAACATAAAAAACAACAAAGCGCCCCGAACCATGATTGGGCGGGGCGCTTTATGATTTCAAATAAGGAACGAAGTCTTAACCGTTTGCGGCTTCTTTTGCCTCGTCGGTTGTGCTTTCGCTTTCGCCTTCCGGCAGAGCAGCAGGAGCATCCAGACCATTATCAATGGCCTCGGCGCTTTGCTGGGCGGCCATGGCGATGCGGTCACGATCACCGGCAACGCGCTTGATGTCGTTCACGTAAGCACCGGTACCGGCCGGGATAAAACGACCCACGATTACGTTTTCTTTCAAGCCGTTCAGACGGTCAACCTTACCTTGAGTAGAGGCCTCTGTCAGAACGCGGGTTGTTTCCTGGAACGACGCAGCAGAGATAAAGCTGCGTGTTTGCAGGGACGCTTTGGTGATACCTTGAAGAACAGGTTTCGCAACAGCAGGGCGCTTGCCTTCGTCGATGAACTTCTGGTTGATCTGATCGAAAACTTCACGGTCTTCGGTCTCGCCAACAAGATAAGTCGTATCACCAACTTCCAGAATTTCGACCTTCTGTAGCATCTGGCGGACAATAACCTCGATATGTTTGTCGTTGATTTTCACCCCTTGCAGACGATAAACGTCCTGCACTTCATTGGTGAGATAATCAGCCAGAGCTTCAACGCCCATAACATCCAGAATATCGTGTGGTACCAAAGCCCCATCCAGAAGTGGATCACCCTTACGGACGAAGTCACCTTCCTGAACGGCCAGATGCAAACCTTTTGCGATCATATATTCACGCGGCTCGCCGTCTTCAGCATTTGCAGGTTTCACAACAATACGGCGCTTGGCCTTGTAGTCTTTACCAAATTCGACATACCCATCAATCTCGGAAATCACAGCAAAGTCTTTCGGACGGCGGGCTTCGAACAGCTCGGCCACACGTGGAAGACCCCCTGTAATATCGCGGGTTTTTGATGTTTCGCGCGGAATACGGGCCAAGATATCACCAGCTTTTACTTCCTGACCGTCTTCGATCGAAAGGATCGAGTCCACAGACATGTAGTAATTCGCAGGCAAGCCGTTTGGCAGAGTAATCACTTCGCCTTTTTTGTCCATCAAGGAAATACGCGGCTTCAAATCACTGCCCTTCGGCTGGCTACGCCAGTCGATAATTTTGCGGGAAGAAATACCGGTGGCTTCATCAACCTGATCGGTAATGGACGTCCCCTCAACCATGTCGAAGAATTTCGCCACACCGTCTTTTTCCGTGATGATAGGCATGGTGTACGGGTCCCACTCGGCCATTTTATCGCCGGCTTTTACCTTCTTACCATCATCGACCAACAAACGGGCACCATATGGAATGCGGTGCGTTTCTTTGTCTTTGCCTTTTTCATCAACCAAAGCAATTTCCGTGTTACGACCCATGATAATGGATACGCCGCTGGAGTTTTTGACGATGTTTTTGTTACGGATTTCAACCTTGGCTGCGATGCTGGCATCAACATGAGAACGCTCGGCACCTTTCTGCGCCGCGCCACCAATGTGGAACGTACGCATGGTCAGCTGTGTACCCGGCTCCCCGATAGACTGGGCGGTCATAACACCGATTGCTTCACCGACATTAACCTCGGCACCACGCGCCAGATCACGGCCATAACATTTGGCACAAACACCGACTTCGGAGTGACAGGTCAGCACAGAGCGTACCAGAACTTCGTCAACACCAGCAGTTTCAACCTGCTCGGATGTCACCTCGTCCATGATCTCGGCAGCAGGAACAATCACTTCACCGTTCAGCGGATTTTTGATGTCCACAGCAGCGGAACGACCAAGAATACGCTCGGCCAGAGACACAACCACATCAGCGCCGTTCATAACGGCCTTCATAGAAATGCCTTCCGTGCTTCCGCAATCACGCTCGGTAACAATCGCATCCTGTGCAACGTCAACAAGGCGGCGCGTCAGATAACCGGAGTTCGCAGTTTTCAAAGCCGTATCGGCAAGACCTTTACGGGCACCGTGTGTGGAGTTGAAGTATTCAAGAACGGTCAGACCTTCTTTGAAGTTCGAAATAATCGGTGTTTCGATAATCTCGCCCGATGGTTTGGCCATCAAACCGCGCATACCCGCAAGCTGGCGGATCTGGGCGGCGGAACCACGCGCACCGGAATGAGCCATCATGTAAACCGCGTTCATATTACCGGTTTCCAGCGTGTTGATTTTGCTCATCATTGCATCGGCGACATCATCGGTACATTTTGACCAGATATCGACAACCTTGTTGTATTTCTCGCCTTTTGTAATCAGACCATCCTGGTACTGGTGCTCGAATTCGGCCACTTTTTCGTTAGCTGCCGCAACAAGCGTTGATTTCTCCTCAGGAATAATCAAATCGTCTTTACCGAAGGAAATACCGGCGATGCAGGCGTATTTGAAACCAAGCTTCATCATACGGTCGGCAAAAATCACGGATTCTTTCTGACCACAGTAACGGTAAACCGTATCAATCACGTTCGAAATTTCTTTCTTGGTGAGAACCTGGTTGATCAAATCAAACGGAACTTCCGGATGACGTGGCAGAAGATCAGACAAGATCATACGGCCGGCAGTGGATTCAACGATTTTCGTGATCGGCTCGTTATTTTCATCAACGGTGTGATAACGGCATTTGATCTTGGCGTGCAAGGAAACAACCTTGCTTTCCAGCGCGTGCATAATTTCGCCCGCACCGCGGAAAATCATGCCTTCGCCATCCTGACCATCAAGCGCGATAGAAAGATAATACAGACCCAAAACAATGTCCTGAGACGGCACGATAATCGGCTTACCGTTCGCAGGGGACAAGATGTTGTTAGTCGACATCATCAAACAGCGTGCTTCCAGCTGGGCTTCAACGGATAGCGGCACGTGAACGGCCATTTGGTCACCATCAAAGTCAGCATTAAAGGCTGTACAAACCAGCGGGTGAAGCTGAATCGCTTTGCCTTCGATCAAAGTCGGCTCGAACGCCTGAATACCAAGACGGTGCAAAGTCGGCGCACGGTTCAGCATAACTGGGTGTTCGCGGATAACCTCTTCCAGAATGTCCCAAACTTCAGGACGTTCTTTTTCCACCATCTTCTTGGCGGCCTTAACAGTCGAGGCCAAACCATAGATTTCAAGTTTGTGATAGATAAACGGTTTGAAAAGCTCAAGCGCCATTTTCTTCGGAATACCGCACTGGTGCAATTTCAGCTCGGGTCCAACAACAATTACGGAACGACCGGAATAGTCAACGCGTTTACCCAAAAGGTTTTGACGGAAACGACCTTGCTTACCCTTCAACATGTCGGAGAGTGATTTAAGCGGGCGCTTATTTGCGCCGGTAATCACACGGCCACGGCGACCATTATCAAAGAGCGCATCCACAGATTCCTGCAACATACGTTTTTCGTTACGCACGATAATGTCGGGCGCGCGAAGTTCGATCAAACGCTTCAAACGGTTGTTACGGTTGATCACGCGGCGATATAGATCGTTCAAATCGGAGGTTGCGAAACGGCCACCATCCAAAGGAACAAGCGGGCGCAATTCCGGCGGCAACACAGGAACAACATCCAGAATCATCCATTCAGGACGCGTGCCGGATTCAATGAAGGCTTCCAGAAGTTTCAGACGCTTAACAAGCTTCTTACGTTTGGCTTCTGAATTGGTGTCGGCCAAATCTTCTTCAACTTTTACTTTCTCTGCTTCCAGATCAAGGGCAGAGAGAATTTCTTTCATGGCTTCGGCGCCAATACCGGCGCGGAAGTTTTC
>CAXBAL010000160.1:0-5485 GCA_963973475.1 uncultured Micavibrio sp. | reverse complement strand
TAAGGAATTGGGTATTGGCGGAATGGCGTATCTGCTGATCCCCGATATAATTTTAAAGAGTTTCCCGCATATAGATAGTGTTGATCATGCTTTGATGGAAAAGGCGTTTCAGCCGCTGGAGAATTGTATCGGTCAGTTAAAACGCATGGGGGCGGGGAAAAACCGTATCCGTATCCGCGTTATGGGCGGCACCAGCTATCAAGGGGACGCAGTGGATCGCGGTACGAAGAATTACATTTTGGTGAAAGAATATCTGGCAAAAAAGAATCTAATTGTTATGAGCGAGGATTTAAACGGGCCGTATTTGCGGCGCGTACATTTTTTTCCGCGTACGGGGCGTGCGGTGCGCCGTATCTTGCGCCGTAAAAACGATTATGCCAGTATTCATGAATACGAGAATAACTTCCAGAATGCTTTTCGCATCGAAAAATAAATCTACATTCCGAATAAGTGGTTATATTTAAACAGTAGAGGCAAGGAGGGTTTACAATGCGTTCCCAATCGACAAGACATATTTTTATGATTGAGCCAGCCTGTTTTTACGCCAATCCCGAAACGATGGACACCAATGTGTATCAGGTCAAAGATGGTGCACAAGAAAACCCGCAAGAGATTTTTAAAAATGCTTTATGTGAATTTCGCGGCTTTCGCGATGCGTTGGTCGGACACGGGGTTGTTGTGACGACCGCGCTGGGCTATGAAGCTTGCCCTGATATGGTGTTTCCGAACTGGATGTCCACCCATCAGGAGGGGCAGTTTTTCCTGTATCCGATGCGCAACACCAACCGCCGCGCCGAGCGCGCGCCCGAGGTAATTGACGCGTTTAAATCCGCCTATCCCGATTTTATTGACTGGAGTGATTATGAAGCCGAGGAGATGTTTCTGGAGAGCACGGCCAGCATCGTTTCTGACCATGTAAATAAGGTCGGATATTCAGGCCTTTCTGCCCGTACCAACCGCGAATTGGCAGAGAAATGGGGTCAGCTTATGGGCTATGAGATGGAGATATTCGAGACGCATTCCCATGCGGGATTGCCCGTTTATCACACCGATTTTCTGATGTATATCGGCAGTACTATGGCGGGGCTCTGCAGTCCATGCATTGAGGAAAAAGACCGCGCGCGCGTGGTTGAGCGTTTGAGCGCCAGCCATGAGGTTGTGGAATTTACTATGGAACAGTTACAAGCCAATTGCGGCAATGCCCTGGAGGTGATTGGTACGGGGGCCGAGAAAATGCTGGTGATGTCGGATGCTGCTTTTGTGGCGCTCACGCCTGCACAGCTGAAAATAATGCAAACGCATTATAAGACAATTATTCATAGCGATCTCAAAACGCTGGAGCGCTACGGCGGCGGCTCGGCGCGCTGTATGTTGATGGAGATATTTCCTACTATTTCATAAGATTTGCATTAAAAATGATCATTTTTAATGCAAGCCCTCAAACGCCGGGCATGCTTACACCCTATCGGACGGCCTCGCACTTGCTCGGTACAATTTGAAACTATATTTCAAATCACAAATATAATTATTTAATTTAGTCAAGCGGTCCGATCTTTCGCATGGTGAGAAAGACCACATCATTGCCGTAATGGATTTGTCCTGACATTTGTATCTGGTCATCGCCCTTGCGAGAGAGCTTCAGGTTGGCCTCATAGATCGTTACCTCGCGTGTCGGGGTGCCATCAGGGGCGGTGAGCAGAAAATCAATGGCCGCATTGGCAGGATCGGCGACAGAGGTCATTTTCACCTCGTTATCATTGATGATTTCAAATGTGCTGGTCCATTGGCAGCTTGCATCATCGACACGGCTGGTTTTGCCGCCTCGGATTTCGGTCTCTCCGTCGCTGCGTTTCTCGATCGGCCCTTTATAGCTGGTGGTTGAAGTAATGCGGTATCTTCCATCCAATGGATTTGACATGATTTCGTCCCTAATATTTTCCCCTTTTAGTATATTACGTTTTAATGTTTTAAAATCACTTAAAGAAACGATTGTTTGCGCATAATTTTCGACATTTTATTATAATTATATTCGTTGACGCAGAAGGGGGGCATTGATAATGTCGCCTTCAGTTTAAAAAATTACAAATTTTACTAGTGAACAGCTGGTTACACAAACTGGGACGACCGATCGTGTTTCGGCTCTTTCTGAGTGATGTAGATTTCAGGGATGAGACGCAAAAGAATTATCAAGGCGCAAGCATTGCAGCTTTGATAATCTACGGTCAGCGTTGTTCCTGCTGGCCTGTAAAAGCATAGGAACCCCACACACGCCTGGAGCCTGGTAGAGATTTATCCCTATCAGGCTTCTTTTATTTCTTCGTCTTTTGATTGTTTCTGTCGTCATTCTTCGCTCGCGTAGTAATCTACGCATCGCTCATCATTCCTAATTAACAACCAAAATACTTCGAAACAAGTGCTTCTAAGCGACCTTTTCTGTGGCGGGCTTTATCAGGCCCTCGCGGCGGAGGAGGGAGTCCGGGTCGGCATCGCGGCCGCGGAAATTCTGATAGAGCACATTGGGAGGCAGGCTACCGCCGCGTGAGAGGACGTGGTTTTTATAGCTCTCTGCCGTTTCGCGGTTATATAAGCCGGTCTCTAGAAATAATTCGAACGTATCGGCATCAAGAACTTCCGCCCATTTATAGCTGTAATACCCTGCGCTGTAGCCGCCTGCGAAGATGTGATTAAAGCTGGTGGAGGTAGGGCCGCCGAGGCGCTCGAACAATTTGAAATCGGCCAGAACATCGTCTTCGAATTTGGCCACATCGCCCACGCGGGCAGGGTCAAAAGCGTGCCATTGCATATCCAGCGTGCCGAGACTGATCTGGCGCAAGCCGCCCATGCCGACCATGAAATTCTTAGCCTTGATGATTTTATCAATAAGGTCTTGTGGAATGGTCTCGCCGGTTTGGTAATGCTTAGCAAACAGATCGAGGGTTTCTTTCTCGTAACACCAGTTTTCCTGAACCTGAGAGGGCAGCTCGACAAAATCCCAGAGCACATTCGTGCCGGCCAGCGATTGATAGGTGACATCAGAGAGCAGTGCATGAATGGCGTGGCCCATTTCGTGGAACAATGTGGTCACTTCGCCGTGGCTAAGGAGCGAGGGGCGCTCTTTTGTCGGTTTGGTGAAATTACATACGATGGCGATCACGGGGCGTTGTACCTTGCCGCCCAGTAAGCCCTGATCGCGGTAGGAGGTCTTCCACGCGCCGTCTTTTTTACCGCTACGTGGGTGGAAATCACCGTAAAGCGTGCCGATGAACGTGCCGTTGGTTTGATCATGCACATCAAAGGCTTTGACGTCTTCGTGCCAGACGGCGTAATCGGTATTGCGGGTGAACGTCAGATTGAAAAGCTTGGTGAAATGCTCGAAGCAGCCTTTCAGTACATTATCCAGCGGGAAGTAGGGGCGCAAATCTTCGGAGGAGAAATCGAAGAGCTTTTGCTTTAATTTCTCGCTGTAATAGGTTGCGTCCCAAGGTTTAAGGTCATCTAGGCCGTGCTCGTCTTTGGCGAAGGTTTTTAGGTCTTCCAGATCTTTCTCTGCCGCCGGTTTGTAGGCGGTTTTTAGCTTATCCAGAAACTCCAGCACAGTCTCTGGCGTTTCCGCCATGCGGCGTTCCAGCACGTAATGAGCGTGGGTTTTATAGCCCAGAAGGTTTGCGCGCTCGTGACGAAGGCGTGCGATTTTCTTGGCGTTTTCGGAATTGTCATGCGGGTCGGAGCCGTCTTCCGCCCAAGCGCGGGTGGCCATGGCGCGCCAGATTTTCTCGCGGATATCGCGGTTATCGGCGTATTGAATGACGGGGAGGTAGCTCGGGAAATCAAGCGTGAAGAGATATTTGCCCGCGTAGCCTTTTTCATCGGCGGCCATTTTGGCGGCTTCGATCGCGCCTTCAGGGATTCCTGATAGCTCGTCTTCGTTTTCAATGACAAGCTCGAACGCTTCCATGGATTTTTTGGCATTGTTCATGAATTGAGGGCCGAGTGTGCTCATTTCCTGCGCAATTTCACGGTAGCGCGCTTTCTTTGTCTCGTCCAACAGAGCGCCGGAACGGACAAAACCTTTATAGGTGTTTTCCAGCAAGGTTTGCTGTTCTTCGGTTAAATCCAGTGTGTCTTTGGCGTCATAAACGGTTTTTACACGGGCAAAGAGTTTTTCATCCAGCATGATGTCGTTGGAAAATTCCGCTGACACGGGGCCGATTTTTTCGGCCAGTTCGTGCAATTTGTCACCGCCGACAGCAGAGAGATTGTTGTAAAAGATGCTGGTGGCCTGATCGAGTTTTTCGGATGAGGTCTCAAGGGCGACGATAGTGTTCTCGAATGTCGGGTCGACGTCGTTGTCACGGATGGCCTCGATATTGGCGCGTGCCTCGGCAATGGCCTTGTCGATGGCGGGAAGATAGTCTTCCTCGCTGACTTTATCAAAGGCAGGGGCGTGGTTGGGAAGCGTGGATAGTTCTAGCAGGGCATCAATCGACATTATAAACCTTTCTCTAGCCGTCCTCATTCATCTTAGGACTTCGTTACTCGCTCCTCACGTAGTTATCTACGCTTCGTCACTCGTGCCTAATCCTAAAATGAAGCAGTACGACTATATTTTTTTACATTAATCCAATATATAGGAGATTATGGATCAAACAAGTATGAAGGGCGCGCCGCGTTCGAAAGAATTTGATGATGTGTATTTCTCGGCCGCAGATGGGTTGGCCGAGACGCGTTTTGTATTTCTGGAGAAAAATAATTTGCCCGAGGCATTTTCAGGACAGGAGCGATTTACCATCTTTGAAACAGGGTTTGGAACGGGGCTGAATTTTCTGGCGGCGTGGACGTTATTTCAGGAGCATAGAGAGGGGGAACAGAGTCTGCATTTTATCTCGGTGGAGAAATATCCACTGAGCGGGCAAGAGATTGAGAAATATCTGCAGCCTTTCGCAGATGAGTTTCCAGAGCATTTGCAAAAATTAATTGAGTGTTATCCAGAGCGCCTAAGTCAAGGGCGGCATGAAATTGAGTTGGGTGAGGCGGTGCATTTGAGTTTGATTATCGGTGATGTGAATGAGGTGATGATGGAAGTCGCCGATCAGGTCGATTGTTGGTTTTTGGATGGGTTTAAACCATCAAGCAATCCTGAAATGTGGAGTGAAGCATTGTTTTCAAATATGGCGCGGCTTTCGAAAACTGGGGCAAGTTTCGCGACATTTACAGCCGCAGGATTTGTGAAGCGCGGCCTGCGCGCGGCCGGGTTCGAGGTGCAAAAAGTGCGCGGGTTCGGCACCAAACGGGACATGCTGATCGGGCAATTTTCGGGGTGTGAATAAGATGGGAAAAGTGGCAATTATTGGTGGTGGCTTGGCGGGGTGCGCTATAGCATATTCATGTATACGAAACGGATTGTATCCTATTATATTCGAGCAATCCGGGAGCCTTTCAAGCGCAGCTTCCGGCAATGCGCTTGGAATGGTAAGTCCGCGTATCA
>CAXBAL010000159.1:0-5487 GCA_963973475.1 uncultured Micavibrio sp. | reverse complement strand
AAAATATCGACCAAACTCGGCGTGCTTTATCATCTTATCGAGCGCGTGGATTACCTGATACTGGGCGGCGGCATGGCCAACACCTTTTTGTATGCCAAAGGCGCCGAGATGGGCGCATCGCTTTGCGAAAAGGATATGAAGGACGAAGCTTTGAAAATCATAGACCATGCCAAGGAAAAAACCTGCGAAATCATCCTGCCCGAGGACAGTGTCGCGGTGGAAGATATTCATGAGGATGCCGACTTCCAGATTGTGCCCGCCATGAAGGTTCCGGATGGATACCGCGCCATTGATATTGGGCCGGAGAGCATTAAAAGGCTCGAAGTAGTTCTTGGAGATTGCAAAACCCTGCTGTGGAATGGGCCGCTTGGCGTATTCGAGATCAAGCCGTTTGATAAAGGCACCAATGCACTGGCAGAAATGGCCGCAAAATTAACCCAAGCAGGCAAACTGGTTAGCGTTGCGGGCGGCGGCGATACGGTAGCTGCCTTGGATAGTTTAAGTTATGTATCCTCGGCGGGCGGTGCTTTTCTGGAATGGCTGCAAGGCAAGACTTTGCCTGGCGTCGCGGCGCTCAGCCAAAGCAAAAGGGCTGCGTAACACAACCCCTTTCATTTCAAGTTACTTGCATGAGCCTAGATGCGTTTTTTGGTTTTCGCAGCGCTAATAATCGCCTCGGCAGAGCCTTTGGTGACTTTGTTAAAATAGTTCACCGCGCGGTGCATATCATTGACATCAACCATACGCCCCTTTTCCCGCATACGGTTTGTCAGCAAAAAGACACTCACGAAATCAGCTTTGGGCAGGTCATAGGCTTTGGATAAAATTGCCACGCCATTTCCTTTTGGCAAGGTTAGCATTTCTTCAACGATGACCGGCGCCAGATTATTAATGACCGCGAACTGCGCAATGAAGGTTTGTATCTGTCCACGGCGCAAATTCGAAAGCATCATATTGACACCTAACGCCTCTTTATCATGTTGACGCTTCGTGGCCGCCAAAAGAGAGTTTGAGGGTGTAAATTCACTCACCGCTATATTCTGAAACTCCAGAACGGTCTCGCCTATCATCTCTATTAATGTCTCCGTTGGCATATCAAACTTGGCGGCAATCACTTTTTTAAGCTCATGGCCGACAAAATTATAAATGCGCGCAGCGATATCACTGTCAATTTCTGGACGCATCACCAATGGAGATGCTAGCTCTTCGGAGTGTTCTGCCATCTCGATGATTCTCGGCAAGCTGGCCTCTGGCAAAATGATGGTATTGTTTTCCAGTAAGGTTTTCACAGTTGAAATATCGTTGGTTTCAACCAAGGTACTAATAATCTGAGACGACAATGATGCCCTTTTTGCGATCATGCGCCAATAGGAGGCTGGCTTGGACTGCAGAATGTACATAAGATCCATATCGCCAAGGGTCATACTGTTGACCAGCATGGGGGCGGCTATTTCGATGTCTTCATTGGCAATATATAGAGCCAAACGAAGCGGTATATCTTCCATGCGTGATAATTTTGCCGATAAAGCGAGCTTCAAATCGCGCTCTGCCTGACGCACCAGAGATATTAGAACATCGGCAATTAGCTCGCGCTCACGCTCACTCGTTTCCATGCCGATCAATTCAGCGACAGCCTCAGACAAATCTTGCTGCGCCATTGGTTTTTTATCGCGCGCCATGTCATATAAAGTGTGACTGTCGTGCAGTTTTACCAGCATCGGCACCATTTTTGATGTCTTGTCTAAATAGTTTAAGTTCATTTCCGGCCCCCGCATTTTTTCCAAATGCTTGTTTTTATATTTTAGGTGGTGTTCAAGATGAATATCTTGATTTTGAGATAGGCACCCCCTATATGCTTGAAATCATCATAATCGGCAATACTTACAATTTGGTTAAAAAATGAAACGAATTTTAATAAAATCCATTTATTTTGAAAAACGGCTATATATATAGTATAAGTGTTTTATTAACGTTTTATAGTGTATACTAATAGAAGTATCACAAGACTAAAGGGATCAGGATTATGGCAGGACCACTCGCAGGGATTGGACAACAACAAGTTCCACTTTCGACACCGTTTCAACCGGGCGGCGCAAATAATAGCGCGCAACAGGTAAGACAGGGCGGCGACCAGACTCCTCCTCAGCAGACCAATCAAGTTCGCGCACAAGGTGCACCGACAAATCAGACGCAACAATCAAATGCGGATTCGAATAACCAACGCTTCGCCGCGTCCGAAATATCGGCTTCCGATGATTCAGGCGACCAGCGTAGAGGCTCTCTGGTTGATATTCAGGTTTAATTAGCCGATAAGAACAAGTAAAAGGCGCTGTTGAAGCGCCTTTTTTATTGCTCGATTTAATGATTCTACTGAAACGCCACTTCATTAAAGCTGCGCAGTTTGCGGCTGTGCAGACGTTCGGCGGAGAAATCGCGTAGCGTGGTCATAGTGAGCAGCCCGATTTGTAAATGCTGCTCCACCCGCTCGCGGTAGAAAGTGTCGGCCATGCCGGGGAGTTTTAATTGACCATGCAACGGTTTATCAGAAACACAAAGCAGCGTCCCGTAAGGTACGCGGAAGCGAAAGCCATTGGCGGCAATTGTGCCCGATTCCATGTCCATCGCGATCGCCCTACTTTGGCTAAGGCGCAAATTCTGACGGATGGATTCGCGTAGTTCCCAGTTGCGGTCGTCTGTGGTAGCAACAGTTCCAGTGCGCATAATCTTTTTTAGATCATAGCCCTTAAAGCCTGTGACTTGCGCCACTGATTGTTCCAATGCTTGCTGGACTTCGGCCAGCGCGGGAATGGGGATCGAAGGCGGCAGATCACCATCTAAAATGTTGTCTTCGCGCAAATAGCCATGCGCGAGCACGTAATCCCCCAAATTCTGCGAATTACGAAGCCCCGCACAATGCCCGAGCATCAGCCACGCATGCGGGCGCAGCACGGCGACATGGTCGGTTATTGTTTTTGCGTTTGAGGGGCCGACACCGATATTGATCATGGTGATACCGCTGCCGTCCGGTCTTTTCAGGTGATATGCCGGCATTTGCGGCAAGCGGGAGAGCACGGCGCCCGCTTGGTCGCTTAAGCCCGTCATTTTTAAATTGCGGTTCACCGTCATTTTATCGCCCGGCTCTACAAAAGCCTCATATTCGAGGCGCTGCTTTTTTAGCTCCGGGTCA
The DNA here is from genome assembly GCA_963973475.1 of uncultured Micavibrio sp. Classification (GTDB taxonomy): domain Bacteria; phylum Pseudomonadota; class Alphaproteobacteria; order Micavibrionales; family Micavibrionaceae; genus UBA2638. The sequence continues at coordinate 2,300 of CAXBAL010000159.1, read as the reverse complement.
TCGGTGGGCGCCATTATGTCGCGGCACATCTTCACAAATTCATCAATGTAGAATTGATAATTGGTGAAGATAACGTAGTTTTGGAAATGCGTAGCCGCGCTCCCGCAATAATGCTTCAAGCGTTGCAGGCTCAGATCGGCACGCGGCGCGGTGAATAGTGCCAGCGGATGTGCGTCACCTTCACGCGCATTGAACGTGCCATTGGCGATTTCATCATCCATAATATCCAGATCGGGAATATCGAATATATCCGGTACCTGACGCAGTCTGTCCGGGTTCAAATCCTTCTCAAGATGGAAATTTTCGCCCAAGGCAAAGTGAATTGGCATCGGCGTTGTGCTGGTGCCCACCTCGACATCAGTACCGTGGTTTTTAATTAAAAGGCCGATCTGGCGCTTTAAATACTCTTCGAAAATGTCAGTGCGGGTCAGCGTTGTCGAATACACACCCGGGCGCGCAACAAAACCGAAAGAATGGCGGGAATCAGAGCGGTACGCTTTAATGCTAGTAATTTTTACGTAAGGATAACAAGCGCGGATGCGTTTATCCTGACCGATTTTCCCTTCCGCGAAATCACGAAATTGATCCTGAAGATAGGCGATATTGGCATTATATATCTCGGATATATATTTTACCGCCGCGTCTGCATCACTGAATTTTTTTGGTTTGAAAGTCTTGGGTGGTTTGCTCATTCCCTTATTATGCCTCTAAACTTCGGCAACACCAACAAGAGAATTTACAAAATCCTTCGCGCTGAACGGTGAAAGATCTTCTATTTTCTCACCGACCCCTATCGCATGAACAGGCAAACCGAATTGATCGGCCAAACCGATTAAAACGCCGCCTTTGGCAGTGCCATCCAGTTTGGTGACAATCAGGCCGGAAACATTGACCATTTTCTGGAATGTTTCGACCTGAGAGTAAGCATTTTGACCTGTTGTTGCATCCAACACCAGCAAGACCGCATGCGGTAGCGCTTCGTTTTGCTTCTTGAGAACGCGGATAATTTTTTCCAGCTCTTCCATCAGGTTTTGTTTGTTTTGCAAACGCCCGGCAGTATCAATCATCAAAATATCACGATTTTCCGCTTTGGCCTTTTCATAGGCCTCGAATGCAACGGCAGCAGCATCGGCCCCGATATCTTTCGCGATTATAGGGCAATGAACACGGTCCGCCCATACTTTGAGCTGCTCTATCGCCGCGGCGCGGAACGTATCCCCCGCCGCCAGCATCACGGATTTTTTCTGATGAATGACGAAATCATGCGCCATTTTGCCGATAGTGGTGGTTTTTCCAGCGCCATTGACGCCGCAAACCAGAATGACAAAAGGCTCGCCTGCTTCCGCGCCGGAGGTATCCAGCGGCTTGGCGACAGGTTTTAATATATCTTCCATTGCACTTGCCAGCGCAAGCTTGACCTCTTCCTCGCTCACATCTTTACCGAAACGGTCCTTGGAAAATTCCTCGACCACTTTGGCCGCTGTTTTCGGGCCAAGATCGGCGGTAATTAAAAGATCTTCAAGCTCGTCCAACATATCCTGATCAAGTTTCTTTTTGGTCAGGATATCGCCAAGGCCTTGGGTTATTTTATGGGATGACTTGGTTAATCCGGAGGTTAATCTGGAGAGCCAGCCCCCTTCATTGGTGTGATCACTGAGCTCCTCTTTTTCCTGTTTATCGCCTGCGGGGGTATGTTTAGGGACAGGACTTGCTTCAAGCTCGTCAATAACTTCCATCTCGGACTGGTTAAGCTCATGCTTAACATCTTCATTGATTTCGGCTTCATAGTCTGTTGAGGGCCCTATCTCGGGATCATCTGTGCGGTGTAACAACTTGTCATCACGCTCTTCCTGCTCTTGCTCGGCTGCGTTCTTTTTCTTCCGCCAGAAAACCATAATTTAACCCTTCGATTTGTTTCAGTATTTAAATATTAGATTGCATGATCTATATGCCAGTTTCAAGCCTGAACAAGGGAGAAGAAAGTATCTGATCCATTAGAGCAGTCAGTCCTAATCTTTACAACTATTGGCCAAGGCCTTTAGTTCCTCCGGCGTATCTATGTAGGCCGCATAATCTTTAATCAAAGCATCCATATCCATTTGGTAAGGCTTTAACGCTCCATTTACGCTTTCAATCATTTCCTCATAGGCGATATCTATATCCCTTTTGTTAACGAAGCTTCTCTCAAACCGCGATAGAATTACCGGAAGATCATTTTTTAATTGCTCGACGAGCGTATCTACGACTTTTTCATTGGCATGGTGATGCTTCATCTGGTGTTGTAAAACAGAATTATAGGC
>CAXBAL010000158.1:0-5497 GCA_963973475.1 uncultured Micavibrio sp. | reverse complement strand
GCAAAACACAAAAGCCGCGGCGCGGTCTCTAGAAATTTTATATCCCCCGTTTGCAGCGCGATTTGCTCTTTGCGCCAGTGCAGGAATTTCCGCACGGTTTGCAGGGTGGAAGTTGCATCACGCTCTTGCGATCCTACGCTCAACGGCAAATGGGTCGCGGGAACGGGGAGCCAAGTATCTGCCGCATCGCTAAAGCCTGCATTAGGGGTGCCCGCGCTCCACGGCATCGGGGTGCGGCAGCCATCGCGGCCTTGCCTTTTCGGCCACAAATAAAGCCCCCACGGATCGCATAAACGCTCGAACGGGATGTCGGCCTCGGGCAGGCCAAGCTCATCACCCTGATAGAGGAAAGCCGTGCCGCGCAGGGAACAAAGGAGCACGGGCAGCAATTTCGAGAGCGCAGGATCATGGCCGTAATGCGTGCCTGACCAACGCGAGGCCGCGCGCACCACATCATGATTGGAAAATGCCCAGCTCGGCCAGCTTTCTCCCGGTTCGGCCATTTGCGCCGTTAAAGTGTCAATGAACAGCGATGCATCAGGCATTTCGCCCTTATTGCTCATCAGATCAAAGCTATATGCGGTGTGCAGCAATTCATTATCCGCCGTATAGAGCGCCGAGGTCACAACCGCGTTATCATCGCCGATCTCGGCCAGCGCGAAGCGGTCCTCATACTCATCCAGCAGGGCGCGAACCCTGCGCATGAAATCAAGGTTTTCCGGCTGGGATTTGCTATAAATATGCGCCTGCATGCTATACGCGTCGGGGAATTCCAACTGGGTCGAGGAATTGGCGGGGTCTTTGGGTGGATTATCGCGCAACTGCGCATCATGCATACAGAAATTCACGGCATCGAGACGAAACCCATCGACGCCGAATTCCAGCCAATACCGGCAGGCCTCCAGCATTGCGTCCTGCACATCCGCGTTGTGGTAATTCAAATCCGGCTGTTCCTTCAAGAAATTATGCAGATAATACTGACCGCGCAGCGGATAGTATTGCCACGCAGGCCCGCCAAAAACGCTCAGCCAGTTATTTGGCGGGGAGCCATCGGGTTTGGGGTCCGCCCAGACATACCAATCGGCCTTGGGGTTTGTGCGGTCTTGCTTGCTCTGCCCGAACCATTCATGGCGCTCAGATGTATGGCTGAGCACCATATCCATGATAACCCTAAGGCCGCGTTCATGCGCGCCGTCCAGTAGGGTGCGGAAATCATCCTTATCCCCGAACAGCGGATCAACCGCGTAATAATCGGAAATATCGTAGCCGTAATCATCTTGCGGGGAGCAAAGAAACGGCGAAATCCAGATCGCATCCACGCCTAGCCCCGCGATATAATCCAGCCGCGTAGTTATGCCCTGCAGATCGCCCACGCCATTGCCGGAGGTATCAAGGAAAGAGCGCGGATATATCTGGTAAAAAACGGCGCCGCGCCACCAGTCTTTACGGGAGGTATTCTTCTGCATAGGTATTCAATATATGGGCTAAGCAGGTTTCAGGCAAGGGTTAGAAGGCGCTGTCGGTACGCTCTTCACCAAAATCCTGCGCGGTGTCAAATGCGTTTTCCGGGTCATCCATATCCTCGCCATATTCATCTTCGGGCGGGCTCAGGATTTTTTGTCCCAATTGCTCGGCGCTACTGACCAGCGCGGCAAATTCGGGTCTTTCCGGGCGGTAGCGCACTTCGTAGGTGCGCTCCAGATTGGCAATCTCGGCGTTTAGGCGGCCAAGGCGGCGCCCGGCTTCTTTGGTCATTTTCTCTTCATTCGTCTGGCGGCGGATAATGCCCAGATACAGCTTGATATTGTTCATTCCGACCATGAACGCGAGTTGCACGCCCTCCAGAAAACAGGCGGCGGCGGCGAGGCATTGGGCGTAATTCAGCGGGTCTTTTTTCGCGCTCAGCGAGAAATTAAACGTGGTCGTGCGGGTGGGGCCGCGCATAATTACGCCGAATCGCCCTTGCTTCGGGCTTAAATTTATCACCAGTGCGACATTGGAATCGTAATCAATCTTGACGACTTTTCCGGCCTTTTTGAACGCGTCCTCGGCCATCGGCAGAGCCTTTTCGTAACGGTGCGCGCTCTTGGCGTCGCATTGCTCGATCACATCCAGCAATATGTGATGCTCGCCTGCCTGAAACAAAATGCGGCCATTGTGATACACAGCCACCCAGCGCTCTGGGTTAAAACGGTACTCGTAATCATTAACGATGGCATCCCACGCCGCTTCCCAATCATACGGGTTCGGGCGGTTCATGATGGGACCGGAGGTTTTATAGGATTTCAAAATCCGCGCCGCCATGCGCACGCAGGAATGCATATTCTGGGCGCGGACAACAAAGACTTCCGTATGTTCTTTTTTGTGGCCTTTCAGCTCGATAACTATACGGTTGCTCAAGGCCACAATGGCCTGTTGTTCAAGTGATCCCGCGGAGGAATCATGAATGGAGAACTTCTCCCGCAACAATGATGAATTAAATTCGCTCATAAACCCTGATAATCGTAAAACATAAATAAGTCTTTGGTTCTACTATACTATCATATTTCTTAATTCGTGATGAAGAGATGTGTTTTAGGCAGGGATTTTTAATTTTAAGCCGCCATCGGCATCGGCATCGGGGCGTTTTTGCGTAAGGCGTAGAGGCGGCGGGTCTCGTGTGCCAGCCATTTTTCCAGATGCATACGGGCGGGAAGGTCGGCCATGAAGGATTCCATTTGCGCCAGATATTCCGGCCCGCGGGCACCGACGGAATTGAAATCATTGGCGATCACGCGGCGGCCACCGATTTTGATGGATTTGGGGGCGCGGTCTTGCATATAGGTCGAGGCGGCATCGGCCACTTTGTCCATACTTCCTGTCGCGCTGCCGAACGCTGTGCCCAGCATCGTTTCCATCATCATGGAGCCGAGCATGCCGTCATATTCCGCAGGAAGCGCATGGCTGTCGTCCTGTTGCAAGAAGAGCGGGCCGGCGTTGTCTGGCTTGTCCGGATGCGGGGCGCATTTTTGCAGCTCCTTCATCAGGTTTTGAATTTGTGCGATTACCGCGCGCTCTTGATCTTGGTTGTTTATTGTATTCATGTTGCCCTCTGTATTTTTTATTGAATATAGAGGGTTTAGGTAAATACAGATTTAACATTACATAAAATTTGAAGTAATAGTTGATTTTTTACTTAGTAAGTATTTAATGAGTATTTGTATAAAATTTTATCTATTTGCCAACGTATTGATTTTATTGAATATTGAGCGCATACAAATAACCTTGCAAAGATTGTGATTTGCAAGGCGTGGGCTACATTCGGTTATTTTTAATTGGGGGCTGGCTTTAAGGGCCGGAAGGTACGTCTTGAACGGGCTCTTGATCCTCAGGAGTATTTTGGTCGGCGGCAGTAGTGTTGGGCGCCATGCCTAAGCGAACACCCATCGCGGCCGGCGCGAAAGCGCTTCTGAGCAATGTTCCGCCGCCGCATCTGGCGGCCAGATTGAAGGCACCTACTAAAGCCGGAATGATAGCGAATGGCAATGGCATATCTACTCTCTCTTTGCTTTGTTAACGCATGTGGCTATATAGCCATGCACCTATATTATCGCAAATGGAGGTGGTTGGTCAAATTTACAACCCAAATATGTCTTATCGCCGTAAAAGAATAAACGTAAACCTAGCTTTATTCTTTGCGTGTTTAACTGACGCTGGGGATAGCGATGCCGTAAAGCTCGTCATCAGGCGATAAAATGCAGCGCTCGGCAATGCGCATCTCGCGGTATAATATTCTTTGCGCCTTTGTCTGGGCGGTTTCATTGAAGCTTGGCTGGATTGTGGCCTGTACGGCGACATCGGCCTTCGTGTCTGCGTGTGACATTTGTTTAACAGACGCGCTTTTTTTGGCTGCTCCCATAGTATTACCTTCCTTTTGTTTTTTTATTGTTATGGTATTTAGCAGAATATGGGAAAAATTTGCAATAGAATTATTATTGCTTTTTTTGGGTGTTCAAGTGTATGCAGAGTGCCTATAATATGCCGCATAAGAGCAGGGAGACGCGGCGCGATGCCAAGCGAAGACAGACGCATAATGTTTACTTTTGATGAAGCCTATAAGGCTATCTTTAGCCTGTGCATTCAAAAAAACATCAAAAAGCCCCCCGCCGGTGTCATTGTTAAAATCGACAAAGATACCGAAGATGAAAACATTATCTATATATACCTGACCAACGAGACTGAATGGAAAGGGGAGCGCAAGGTTGAATATTCGCGCGACTTTATGGCCGCCTCGCTTATGCTGTTTTGTCGCGGGTGTGGAATTCCTATCCCGCGTATGGCGCGCAAATCGGTTGTGCTGGGGCAGAAAAATATTATCCTGCGCGTTGAAATATCCAGTGATTAATTTGAATATAGCCGCTTAAGTAGCCGGTTTATCATCTTCCGATGCGGCTTTTTCAAAGTCGGCGCTTTCATCGGGGACATGCTCGCTCTGCGCAGGATCGTTTTCGGCGGGCACAGCATCTGCAGGAACAGCCTCCGCGTTCTGCGCAGGGACGGCTTCCGCAGGGGCGGCATTCTGCACGGGAGGAGGAGCTACTGGCGCGGCTTCCTCAAATGTGTTTCGCACGGGCGCATTCTCGTAAACCTCGATCACATCAATGATAGAGAGGATTTTTTGTACTTCTTCTTTCACGCGCATCGCCGATTCGTTAGTCGAGACGGGCACGTAAACATTGGAGGCCTCGAACATGTCTTCTTTGGCGGGGATGGCCATGAAAATATATTTGCCGTGGAAAAACGCCGCAGAGAGCTTGGCATCGCCGAATAGCACAGATGTCTCGGACAGCTCTTTTAACAATTTATCGTTTTGCAGATTGGCTTTATTCTGATCGTCATTGGTCAGGATGCTGAAATGGCGTGAAAAAGCATTATTGCCCGGCGGCAGTAAGGTGAGCTTTTTACTGAGCCGCTTGGCCAGCCCGCCATCAGCAGTGATAATGGAATGGCCGTGAAAGACCTGGCTTTTAACCTCGATCAAAACGAATATGCCGTCAAAGACCAACTCTTTTGGCTTTTTCGGGTTGGTCAGACGCGCCTCGGAGAATGTAATCTTCGCGCCTTTATACGTGCCGGAAAAACAATCCTCCGCCATATATTTGCCGTGTGCGGGCACGACACCCGTTTTGGACAGAATTTTACGTCCGATCCCGCGCGATGGATAATATTTCAACCCGCCCAGCGCATCGGCCAGTTGCGGCATAAAATGGGATTTGTAATTCTTTTTATATTCCTGAACGGGGATGCGGACCCAGCTGCTCATTAATATGGATGGGACGATAGCTACGAGCATACAAAGCAACGCCAGCCAGATATTCCCCATGATCAACAAATACCATGCAAAACCGCCGGCGCCGAGTACGACAGAGGACAAGGTCACGGTGAGGGCGCTGAATTCGCGGCTGCGGTGATGGCCCATCTTTTCAAGGCGGTAAGCTTCGGCATCGCGCAATGAATG
>CAXBAL010000157.1:0-5526 GCA_963973475.1 uncultured Micavibrio sp. | reverse complement strand
TGTGGATTTGGCATCGGGTTGAAGCCGCCCATCGGGATGCGCGACATGGATTCTACGCCCGCCGCGATGAAAACTTCCCCCGCTCCGGCGGCGATTGCGCCAGCGGCCTGATGAATGGTGGTCATGGAGGAGCCGCAGAAACGGTTGACAGTCGCGCCCGCAACAGAAATTGGCAGGCCCGCGATATTGACAACAAGGCGGGCAAGGTTAAAGCCCTGCTCGGCCTCGGGGAAGGCGCAGCCCAAAAGAAGGTCTTCAATGTCTTCCGGATTTACTTTGGTTTCAGCGACCAGCGCCTTGACCACCGCGGCGGCCATATCATCGGGGCGAACGCCCGCCAGATCGCCTTTATTCGCAAAATGCATAGGGGAGCGTTTGAAGCCGCAGATGACAATTGATTTTTCCATTATTTTAAACTCTCGCGTTTATTATTAAAAGTTGTAACAGTTTATAATGATATAGATTTCGGGTCTATGCGTTTCTAGGAAAGTTTTTGCATTTTCATTTAGATGAAAAGTATAATTGACAAGATTCTAAAAATCGGGCAGCTAGAGCGCTGCAAAAGAATTTTAAAACCAGCACATAAAGGAGTTTGTCCGTGGCAGCAGAACCAAAGATCGATCCACGTGGATTGAAAAGAATATGTTCCAATTGTGGAAACCGTTTTTACGACCTGAACAAGCGTCCTATCGTATGTCCGTCCTGTCAGACTGAGTTCACAGGCGAGATAAAAGTCAAAGCACGCCGCACCCGCGCAGCCGCGCCCGATGAGGCCGCCGAAGGTCAGGTAAAGAAGAAAACCGCCAAGGCCAATGATGACGACGAGGATGATGACGATCCAATCATCCAAGATGACGATACGCTTAGCATAAACGATCTGGATGAAGGTGATGACGACGATGACGATGATGATGACGATATCGATCTGGATCTAGATGATGATCTGGGCGATCTGGATGATCTGGAGCCTGACGCCGATGACATTGATGATCTGGATGACATTGATGATGTCAAATCCGGCAAAGACGATGATGATGATCATAAATAAATCGTCATCACGATTATAACCAACGCAGGATAAGCATTTTGTATTCAGCAACACTTGAATTTCCTGCCGTCTTAAGCGAAAGCGAGGTCTATGATCTCGCTTCTGCTTTGGAAGGGTATAGCGAAGGGCACATCTCGCGCCGCATTGACCATGATGATGATAAGCCGTGGTTTATCCAGTGGTATTTCACCGACAAGCCGGAAAAGTTCGAGATCGCCAGCCGCCTTGCCATTCAGGCAAAAATGCGGGAGAAGGAAATTGATTCCTCGGCGCTCGAGATTGCGCCTGTACCCGATAAAAACTGGCTGGAAGAGGTTTATCAAGGACTAAAGCCATTTAGCGTAGGGCCTTTCTTTATTTACGGCTCGCATTATGAAGGCGAGGTGCCGGAAGGGCAAATCGGTTTGAAAATTGATGCAGCAACGGCTTTTGGCTCCGGTGATCACGGCACGACCAAAGGGTGCCTGCAAGCAATGCTGGATATGAAGGGCAAAGGCAATTGCCCGTGGAATGTGCTGGATATGGGCACAGGATCGGGCATTTTGGCCATAGCAGCATGGAAGCTCTGGCAAACCCCAATCACCGCCATAGATATTGATGAAGAATCAGTGCGCGTGGCCAAGAAATACCGCGATATGAACGGCGTGAATGCGACCGCCAGCGGTATGACGTGCGAAGCGGGGGATGGTTTCCAATCTCCTTTATGCCAGAAGAAAAAACCTTATGATTTGATTATCGCCAATATTCTGGCCGGGCCGCTGATTGATATGGCGGCGGATGTGAAAGCTGTATGCGATGATCTGGGAACGGTTATTTTATCAGGCATGCTCCGCACGCAAGCTGATGATGTCCGCGCTGCCTATCAGGCGCAGGGATTTGATGTTGATAAACAAATTGATATTGATAAGTGGTCAACGCTGGTTTTATTAAATAAGTAAATAATCGCGGACAATTCTAGTCTTCGTCCTCTTCTTCCTCGGGGGCGACCTCAAAATATTTCTCCAATACCGCCCTAAAGCGCTTATCTTTAACCAAGGATGTTTTTTGGAGAATATCATTTGCGCCATGCCGCAAGACCTCTTTAATAGTCAAATCAGGTGCCAGCCCTGTCAGGACGCAAATAGGAGTCTTACGCGCAAATTCTCTGATCTCACTTACAGATCTGGGCCCGAACCCATCCGGCAAATTCAAATCCAGCAAAATCAGATCAATGTGTTGCTTACGGTAGACCTTGTAAGCTTCGCTAATAGTGGTCACAGACTCAATTTTTACCTGAGGCACGATAGCTTTCAATTGCTTTCGAATAAGCAAAGCATCGGTTTTGTTATCCTCAACTTGCAGGATGGTCGGAGAATCTTCATTTAAATCAACGTCCATAATAATCTTTCCGCTACATCAATAAGGTGTATCTATCATATCACCTGTAAATTAACAGGGCTTTAAATGCGCCCTAGATTATAGCGCAGGACATTACCCCGTCCTAAAAGAGAATTATTATTCTAGGGGCCAAAATATAGGAATAACGATCATTGCCACGATAAAGGCTATAATATTCATAGGTAGGCCAATTTTCATAAAGTCCCTAAATTTATACCCCCCCGCCGCATACACGAATGTATTGGTTTGATACCCGATAGGCGTCGCAAAACTTGCACTGGCGCCGAACATAACGGCAACCAGAAAAGGCTTGGGATCTAAACCCATACTGGCCGCGACACCTATAACAATCGGCGTTAATAGTGCGGCGACAGCATTGTTGCTTACTATCTCGGTCAAGAAAGAAGTTAAGATATAAATTGAGGCCAGTAAAATCCAGGGCCCATAGGCATCGGTAAAGGAGACAATATTCTCCACTATAAGTTCCGCAGCTCCCGTGGCTTCCATGCCCTTAGAAACACCCAACATGCCGAAAATAAGGAATAATATCGACCAGTCTATTGTTTTATAGACATCTTTGGGGTCAATACATTTTGTAATGACAACCGCCCCGGCTCCGATGAGCGCCAATAGTGAAATCGGCATCACGTCTATAGCAGCCAGCCCGACCACTAAGATTAGAGTAAGAAGAGCAATTGGCGCTTTATGACGGCGTATGGGCCTTTCTTCAGGAATCGTGAGATTTACAAGGCCGGTCTCTTCAAAAAGCTTTTGCATGCCGATAGCAGGGCCTTCCAGCAACAGCGCGTCACCGTTTTGAATAGTATTCGCATTACGTTGAGAAAAGAAACCGTGATGCTGGCGGCGATAGCCCATCATATAAACCCCGTATTGATCGCGCAGACCCAAACCGTTTGTTAATTTACCGATTAATGTCGAGCCATTGGCAACGATACCCTCGGCCACGATGACCTCTGAAGCATCAATGGGCGATAGATCAGACAGGGTATTATTATCCAGCTTTACCATGCCGGTTTCTTTTATACCCAGAATTTCACTTGTATTACTCTCCAGAATAACACGGTCACCCGCCTTAATTTTTAAGTCTTCCAAAAACTCACGCATGGAATCCCCGTGTCTTATGACATCAATAATCCGTGTATCTTCGCCCTTCTTCAGATCCGATTCCGATAACCTTTGATCTACCAACTTTGAATTTTCCGGCACCAATAGTTGCGCAATATAGTTCTTGCCAGATGAATTGCCCAAAATCGTTTGCAGTGATTGGCGCACGGGCAACATATGACGGCCAATAAATAGCATATAAATAAACCCCGCCGCTGCGATAAACAAACCGGGTAGAGTAATGTCAAACATATTAAAAGCGGGCTCGCCTTGCTCAACCGCAATACCATTCACAAGAAGATTTGTGGAAGTCCCGATCAACGTACAGGTACCGCCCAGAATTGCCGCATAAGACAAAGGTATAAGCAATTTGGATGATGCCAAATCCAGCTTACGGGTGATGCCGATAATAACAGGCGTTAAAACGATCACCACAGGTGTATTGTTCATAAATGCCGATATGATTAATACCACAGGTAAAATGGTCAGCATCAAGCTCAACTCGCTTTTGCCGCCATATCTTGAGATAATTTTCCCCAGAACCTGAATGCAGCCCGTTCGCTCTAATGCCGCGGAGATAATAAACATGGCCCCGATCGTTATAGGCGCGGAATTACTGAAAACTTCCAGCGCATCATCTCGTTCCAAAATGCCAAACATGATAAGAATGATCATGCCGCCCATGGCAGTAATATCGGCTGGAATTTTTTCTAGAATAAAAGAAAGGAAAATCAAAAAAAGCAGGAGATATATAAAATACATCTCCCACGCCACACCGAGTATCTCCATGCCTGATCCGTTCTATAGGGCTTAATAATTTAAGCTAACAGACCAATTATATATCAGGTTCCTAATACAAAAATATATATTTATACTTGCTACTCCACCGTGACGGATTTGGCGAGGTTGCGGGGTTGGTCGACGTCTGTGCCTTTGATTACGGCAACATGGTAGGAGAGTAGCTGGACAGGGATGGCGTAGAGAATTGGTGCTACGAAGGGGTGTACGTCACCGAGCTGGACTTGCCATGTGGAGATTTTAGCGAGTTTCTTTGCCCCCACTTTATCTGAGATCAAAAACACCTTACCGCCACGCGCCACGGCCTCTTGTAAGTTGGAGGCGGATTTTTCGAACAGCACGTCATTGCCGGGTGCAATCGCCACAATCGGCACGCTTTCATCAATCAGGGCGATGGGGCCGTGTTTCATCTCTCCGCTGGCGTAGCCTTCGGCGTGGATGTAAGAAATCTCTTTCAGTTTTAACGCGCCTTCAAGGGCAATCGGGTACATCGAGCCGCGTCCGAGATAAAGCACATCGCGTGCATCGGCAATATCTTTGGCGATTTTAAATATCTCTTCATCATGGTTCAGAATTTCGGCGGCCATTGTTGGTACGTGGCGTAGCGCCTCGCCCATCTCAAGTTCTTTGTCAGCGTCAATCGTACCCTTCACCCGCGCGGCAGCGAGCGCCATACAGGCCAGCGTGGTGATTTGCGTTGTGAAAGCCTTTGTCGAGGCCACGCCGATTTCAGGGCCGGCCAGCGTGTGCAGAACGAGGTCAGATTCGCGCTCGATCGTGCTTTCGATGGTATTTACTATTGAGAGAATAGTTTGGCCTTGAGATTTGCAATAGCGCAGGGCTTCCAGCGTATCCAGTGTTTCACCGCTTTGGGAGACGAAAATAGCCACGCCGCCCTCCGGCATCGGGGCTTCGCGGTAGCGGAATTCGGAAGCGACATCGATCTCGCAAGGGATGCGGCAGACTTGTTCGAACCAGTATTTGGCCACCATGCAGGCATAATAGGCTGTCCCGCACGCAACCAAAGTCAGGCGCGGCGCGGCCGCCAATGCTTCGGCCACGCCTTCGGGTAGAGAAATCTCGCCCGTGGAGGGGTGGACGTAGGAGTTCAGCGTCTCGGCAATAACGGCGGGTTGCTCGTAAATTTCCTTGAGCATGAAATGCTTGTATTCGCCCTT
>CAXBAL010000156.1:0-5545 GCA_963973475.1 uncultured Micavibrio sp. | reverse complement strand
CGACCTTGATTAACAGGAGGGCTATGGCGGTGATTATCACCTCTACCATCGCGCCAATCGTTGCGGTCATGTCTATCGTGGCGATCATTCCGCTCATAACGAACTGGTCGCTGGTTCTTATAATGGTGGTGCTTATTATTATAACGGTTCGTATAAACCGGAACAGGCACATGGCGCACGCGCGTCTCTGTAAAGCGGGAGCCGTACACAACGGGCGCGGAATAATTCCGCACGCTCGAGAATTCGATATTAATACCGCCGAGATTATAAACATCACGCTCGATCATCGAAATCAGATACGCGTGTTGCTCGACTGGCGCGCGCATGCTGGTAACGTTCCAATGTCTGCGGTCATGCGAACAGGCTTGCGCGGTTCCGGTGTGCAAACGGCCATTTACCCAGCTGGTTTTGGTGTAATCGCGGCACATCTGGCGCGCTTGCGCATCGGACGGACTAACAAACGGGCTAAGCGCGAGCAATGCGGCGCCAAGGGCAATGTATTTGATTTTCATGTGATCTCTCCAATTATTATTGTTTGATTTTATTACGCGCGGGAGCGCCCAAACCCTTCGCCATCTTCAAGAATAAATCGCATCTGCGGCGCGATAATGGAACTTATCAGGCTCTCATGCATATGATATTGTTGAAGGAATCATATTTTCACATAAGGGCTTTGCCATGAAGAATTTACTCTGCGCGTTACTGGTATTGGGTTTAACCGCTTGCTTGCCGGAGAACGACCAGAGCGCGGCAGATGCGCCCGAACGGCCTTTGGCCATGGAAAGCACGCCTTCGGACAGCGATGAAGAGGTCATCACAACCGAACACGCCGACGTCGAAGAAGGCACGAGCGCAACCGCATCAACGCCTGCCGCAATCCTCTTCCCGCCTGCGCTGCTGTATAACGGCGAGCCTATTGATCCGCTCTGCTTCGCCGTGCAGATGAGCGGAGAGGATTCGCCGCAACGCATTAACCTTACTCCTGATAGCTGCCGCAGCGATGATCTCACCGATCTCGAATATTTCAGCAAAGGGCCGTATGACCGCGCCGTGCATTACCAATACGCCGATATCGAGGACAGCATGGGCCGTCCGTATATGATGATCCAATACGCCGGACCCGCGCTGGAAGGCGTGAGCGGCGAGATTACGCATCCTGCAATTGACGAAGCCGTTCCCGTCATTATCCGCACCAGCGGCGGCGGAACGGGGCAATTCTCGACGCTCTACAAGATGCAGCGCGTGGATGAGCAAACGCTGGCCGTTACCGAAACCATCGCCGCTGGTGATCGCTGTAACAGCGGTATCACCGAAGCGTTCTTGGATGCGGACGGCGATTTGAATTATGCGCTTAATCTTACGCCTTACACAATGGTTGTCCTTGGCGGTGATGAAGACCGCGCGTTCATGGATAGTGTTGAGCCTTATGACGACCTTGACGATTGCGCCGCCTGTTGTTACGGCGAGGCGCATTACAATGAAGACCAGCTGGGCTATATTACCTTGAATGAAAACGCGCGCGAGATGATCACGGGCAAGGAATATAGAGAGGCATCACTGGTCGAACAAACCAAACAGATGTGCTTTGACGAGCTGATTGCGCTGCAATTCCAGGCGGGACAAACCAGCTTTACGCCCACCGAATGGGAAACATTCATTACCGAGGTCGAACACACTTGCCTTGGCCGCCAAGAGGGGCAAGAATAGGAGCGAGCACGCTACCGATTCACGGGGGAAGATAACATGAGCACAAAAGACACACCAACGCCGCCGCCGGAAGACGCCGAGTTCACCGAAGAAGAAACACCGCGCGCCTTTACCGATGCGCCAAGCATGGCCGAAGCGGTAAATACCGACGCGCCGGCCGTGATCACCATGCCGCCCAATATCGTCCTGCTGGCCGTCATCGGCGGGCTGGTGCTGAACTGGATTGTGCCGATTTCCTTCGGCCATACATGGGGCGGGATTGGACTTTTGCTGTTGGTTCTGAGCCTTGGCGGGATTTTCTGGTGCAAGAAATTATTCGATGAGGCCGGAACAAACATCCGCCCCGATATGCCATCACTGGCGCTGGTCGAGGACGGGCCGTACCAATATTCCCGCAACCCGATTTATTTGTGCTTCCTGATCGGTTATGCGGGGCTTGCGATGCTGGCCGATGCGCCGATTATGCTGCTCTGCCTGATCCCGCTCTGGTTTGCGCTTGACCGCTATGTGATCCAGCCCGAGGAAGAGTATATGGCCGAGAAATTTGGCGGTGCCTATATCGAATACACCTCACGCGTTGGCCGCTGGGTCGGCGTGCGCGCTAGCTAAACCACCTGAATTAATATAAAAGGAGACTACACATGAAAACGATCCTGAAAACCCTTCCCGCCTTGGCGCTACTCGCTTTCGCAGCGCCCGCAAACGCCCAGCACGAAGACCCGATCCTGAGCCTGCCAGAGGGACAAGTGATCCTGAATATCTCTGCCGAAGAGCGCAGGGAAGTCGAGCAAGACTTACTCGTCGGCACACTCTCCTATGTGGTCACCGACCGCAATGCATCCAAGGTGCAAAACGACATCAACACCGTGATGGCCAAGGCCGTTGAGGCCGCCAAAGCGACTGAAGACGTCAAGGTCAATACGGGAGCCTATCAGGTTCACGAAACCACCGATCAGCGCAGCAAGGAAAAACAGTGGCGCGGCCAGCAAACCATGACGATTAAATCCATGACCTCTGAAAATATTCTGGAGCTGTCGGGCAAATTGCAGGAAATGGGCCTGACTATGGACGCGCTGAATTACACGCTCGCGCCCGATACAGCCGTTGAGGTACAAGACAGCTTGATGGAAGCAGCCCTTGAGCAATTACAAGAACGCGCCAACCGCGCCGCCAAAGCGCTTGGTAAATCCGGCGCGGAGTTGCGCGAGGTCAATGTAAACAGTTCCGGCATCCCGTATCAGCCCATGATGCGCGCCAGCTCCATGAAAATGGAAATGGCCAGTGATTCCATGGCCGCGCCGGTTGCGGCGGCGGGCGAAACCACGCTAACCCTGAACGTCAACGCGCGCGCGATCCTGAAACCATAAGCCATGTGGTTTATGGTCTTTAAAATTGGTGTATCGGCTTGCGTCATTGCGTTCGCAAGCTGGCTATCGGGCAAGCGTCCCGATCTGGCGGGGTTTATTATCGCCCTGCCCCTTGTGACGCTGCTCGCGCTGCCGTTTTCCTATGCGGAATATCAAAACGCAGATACTTCGATTGATTTCGCCAAATCCATCATGGTCGCGGTACCGCTTTCGCTTGCGTTCTTTGTCCCATTCCTGTTTGCGGATAAAATAATGGCCGTAATGCCGACAGAATTTGGTTTCTGGGGCATATACGGCCTTGGATTAGTGTGCCTGATCGCGGCGTATTTCGTGCATCAAGTCGCGATCAAGCTATTTGTTTAATAATCGTCATACCCTGAATTGGCAGCGCCAATTCTAAGGGTCTCCAGTTCTGGATCGCCCTAGAATTGCAAAAGCAATTCAGGCGATGACGGACGAGAAATAATTACTCTTTCGGCTCGGCCAGAACAACGCAGGCCAGACGATCGCCTGCATCGCCTGTCGGCTGTGACGCATAATCATCCGCGCCCATGTGAATAATCAGGGCTGAGCCATCGGCGTCATGGATGGTATGACGGCCATCATCGGTGTCGGAATCATCCAGCGTAATCATCGTGTTCAGGATTTCGGTTTTAACTTTCCCTTCGGCATCGGCGTGCAAATTCGGCATATCACCGGCATGCTGGCCTTCGGCGTCCATCATGCCATGGTTATGGCCTGCGGGGTTAAAGTGACCGCCAGCGGCCGTGAAATCGGGGGCGCATTTTCCTGTCTCGTGAATGTGCACGGCGTGGGTTGAGCCTTCGGTCATGCCCATCGCATCAATGGTGATCAAAACGCCTGTCTCGGCCTCTTTCAACATGACAGACCCAATGACAGCGCCCTCGGCATTTTTCAGTTGATGGCTGTGATCATCGGCTTTGGCGCCTGCGCCCGCGCCTAAACTCAGGGCGGCAACGGCGGCAGTCAGGGTCAGAATTTTGAACTTTTTCATTGTGTTATCCTCTTTTGGTTTTTAAGACTGGTATTAAGTTTAGGGTCATTGATCCAAATGTAAAGCAATGAACGGAAGAATTAATGACGAGTTTATGCGAAGCAGCGCTGGATGTCCTTGGAACAGCAAACCCGACCGACAAAGCGCAAAAGACGCGCGCCTATATAACGCGCTGGCGCTCTGGCGAGATTACCGAGATCGGGAGCGCCGACTTGCCAAGCCGCCCTGCGCGCCCCGAAAAGCCAGCCCTTCTGGCACCCGCGGAAATGCCCAAACGCGCCAAGGCCGGATCGAAACGCTCGAAAATTGCGCTGCTGCATGCGCTGGCGCATATCGAACTCAACGCGATTGATCTGAGCTGGGATATTATGGCGCGCGGCTTTGATCTGGGCGATTTTCACCTGCCAGAAGCGTTCTTTGATGATTGGTGCAAAGTCGCCGATGACGAGGCCAAGCATTTCCTGATGCTGGAGGAGCGCCTGAATGATCTCGGGGCATCTTACGGCGACCTGCCCGCTCATGACGGATTGTGGGAAGCGTCCGAACAAACCGCGCATGATTTCGCCGCGCGGCTGGCAATTGTACCGATGGTGCTGGAGGCGCGCGGGCTGGATGTGACACCCGGCATGATTAAGGCCATGAACGCGCAAGGCGACGAGAAAACCGCGCAGTTTCTGCAAATTATCCATGATGATGAAATCACCCATGTCCGCGCGGGTACGGTCTGGTTCGAGGCCTGGTGCGCACATCACGGCAAGGACGTCGAGGATACATGGCAAGAGCTTGTGCGCACCTATTTCCACGGCAAATTAAAGCGCCCGTTCAACCATCCCAGCCGCGAAGAAGCAGGCATGATCCGCGATTGGTACGAACCGCTGGCCGATGAATCTTAATCCCAATTTATAGTCATTTCGACCGAAGCGTTAGCGGAGTGGAGAAATCCGAGGGCGCAAATCAGCCCCCTCGACTACGCTCGGGATGACTAAAAAAACTTAAACCACTTCAATCACAGGCAACAACGAAGCGTTTATTAATCATCCTCGTAGAATTTCTTTTCTTTTTTCAGCAGGTCTTTGTTTTTATAGCCATGCTTTTTATGGAACATTTTCAAGATGCCGCGCGGCAAAATCAGATAGATGAAGAACCGCACAATGAAAATCATCGGGATCGCCAGCACGAACATCAGTATATATTTAATCTGATCGACCTGTTCCGGTGTTAATTCCTGATCCATGCGGGCTGCCTCTTATGCGCGGGTTATTCGTATTTCTATTATTACAGACATTTGCCGAATTTCAAATAGATGCTTTGTTCTTATGGACAAGTCCTGTAGAATAAGCCCATGGATACGACCCGTCCCGCACGCGACCAGAATGCTCAGGATATTGGCGAAAGTGAAATTCGCAATGTCGATGACCATATCTATCATGAGAAAATCGAACATTTATTACGGGAT
>CAXBAL010000155.1:0-5565 GCA_963973475.1 uncultured Micavibrio sp. | reverse complement strand
CGTTTGTATTCATGTGGTCAGGGTTAGAAACCGCGCCAACAGTAGCCATACATTCACCGCGTACCAAGCGAAGCTCGCCTGATGTCAATTTAACCTGAGCATATCCCTGGTCACGACCAACAAGCTGGGCAAATGTACCGGCGGAGCGAACCATCTGGCCACCTTTACCGGGCTTCATTTCGATATTGTGGATGATGGTACCCACAGGCATACGGCGCAATGGCATCGCGTTACCCGGCTTTACGTCCACTTTTTCACCGGCGATGATTTTGTCACCCACATTTAAACGCTGCGGCGCAATGATGTAGCGCTTCTCGCCATCGGCATATTCGATCAAGGCAATAAAGGCCGTACGGTTCGGGTCATACTCAAGACGTGACACTGTACCTTCAACATCCCATTTATTGCGCTTCCAGTCGATCATACGATAGCGGCGCTTATGACCACCACCAATGTGACGGGATGTAATGCGGCCACGGTTATTACGGCCACCGGTCTTTGTCAAACCTTCGGTCAGGCTCTTCTCGGGCTTACCTTTGAAAAGATCTTTACGCTCGATCTGCACCAACTGGCGCTGACCGGGGGATCTTGGTTTATACTTCTTTAATGCCATTTTACTACTTCCTTCTTTTGCTCATTCTCGGCGAAGCCGCCATAGTTTAAAACTCTGTATTCAGTATTATACACCAACGCCCGTATCAATCACTTGGCCTTCTTCCAGCGTAATAATCGCTTTTTTGAAATTACTGCGGCGGCCTTTAATCCCTTTAAAGCGTTTGGTCTTGCCTTTTTGCACAAGCGTATTGACGCCCTTAACCTTCACACCGAACAGTGCTTCAACAGCATCTTTAATCTGTGGCTTGGTAGCTGTTCCGGCGACTTTAAAAGTTACCTGATTGTGCTCGGAGCCCAATGTTGCTTTCTCTGTCAGATGCGGAGAAACGATTACATTGTACATGCTCTCGGTCACTTCTGCTTTTTTTGCTTTTGCCATGGTCTTATTCCTTTTTAAAATTTACTGCGCTAGGCGCAGATCATTTAACCTTTCAATTTCTCGGTAATGTCATTGACCGCATCTTTAGTCAAGATCAGCACATCACGGCGAAGAATGTCATACACATTCGCACCTTGAGACGGCAATACATCAATGCGTGGAATGTTGGCCGTTGCACGGGCAAAATTCGCATCAATTTCCTTGCCACCCAAAATAAGAGCGGAGCTCAGATCCATCTTACCAAGCGCTTCAGCCATCGGCTTTGTCTTGTGGGACTTCACTTTCGCATCATCCAGAATGATCAACTTACCTGAAGCGGCCTTGCTTGACAGCGCCATTTTCAGTGCCAGTTTACGTACCTTTTTCGGAACGCTGATCGCGTGGGAGCGCACAACCGGACCGAACACTGTGGCACCGCCACGGTCTTGGGTACGCTTAAGATCGCCGGCACGCGCACGGCCAGTACCTTTTTGTGCCCAGGGCTTTTTACCTGTGCCTGTGATCTCGTCACGCTGCTTGACCTTGTGGTTACCGGAGCGGCGTTTGGCCAGCTGGTAATTCACCACGCGGTGCAAAATATCGCTGCGTACTTCGATGCCGAAGATCGCCTTATCCAGTGTAATGTCACCGGCGGCCTTATTATCCAATGTTTTTACGGCTAATTTCATGGCTCTTTAGTCCTTCTTTTCTTCTGTTTGCTCTTCAGAAGTTGCTTCAGCCTTATCTTCGGCTTTTTCTTCTTTCGCAGCAGGTTTTGTGCTTTCGATCAGACCGGCCGGAGTAGGCAAGCCTTCCGGCATTGCTTTTTTCACAGCATCGGAGATATACACCCAGCCGCTTTTTGCGCCCGGTACCGCACCCTTTACAAGGATCAGGTTAAATTCTTCGTCAATGGCGACCACTTCAAGATTTTGAACGGTTACGCGCTCATTACCCATTTGACCGGCCATTTTCTTACCTTTGAAAACCTTACCCGGTTCCTGACACTGACCAGTAGAACCGTGCGCACGGTGAGAAACAGACACACCGTGAGAGGCACGCATCCCGCCGAAATTGTGACGCTTCATCGCACCGGCAAAACCTTTACCGATAGACGTACCAGCGACATCAACATATTGTCCGGGAACAAAATGTTTGGCACCGATCTCGGCCCCAACTTCGAGGATATTCTCGTTCGATACGCGGAACTCGGCCAGTTTCTTTTTCGGCTCGACCTTGGCTTTTGCAAAATGACCGCGGTTGGCTTTGGATGTGCGGTTCACTTTGGCTTTACCAACACCAAGCTGAACAGCGACATAGCCATCTTTTTCTTCGGAACGTACAGCCACAACCTGACAGTTATCAACTTTCAGTACTGTGACAGGGATGTGACGACCATCTTCATCGAAGATACGTGTCATCCCTTCTTTACGTGCAATCAGTCCAGTTCTCATTTTCTTTTCCTTTCCAGAGGTTGGGCTTATCCCAACTTAGCGGGGTCAAATTTCAGGCTATATTTAAGCCGCCATTTGACCAATTTTAATTTCAACATCAACACCGGCAGCCAGATCTAGCTTCATCAAAGCATCAATCGTCTGTGGTGTCGGATCCAAAATATCCAGCAAGCGTTTATGTGTACGCATTTCAAACTGTTCCTGTGATTTTTTATCCACGTGCGGTGAACGGATCACAGTAAATTTGTTAATGCGGTTCGGTAAAGGCACTGGTCCACGAACCAGCGCGCCTGTACGCTTTGCTGTATTTACGATCTCAGCAGAAGCCTGATCCAGAATTCTGTGATCGAAAGCTTTCAGAGTAATACGTATTGTTTGTGCATTCATTGCCTTAACCTTATTTTTTTAACTTTAAACTTACTCGATAATCTTTGATACGACGCCGGCGCCGACTGTACGGCCACCTTCGCGGATCGCGAAACGCAGGCCTTCGGTCATCGCAATCGGAGCAATCAATTTGACTTCCAGATTGTTGATGTTATCACCGGGCATCACCATCTCGGTGCCGCTTGGCAATGTACATTCGCCTGTCACGTCTGTTGTTCTGAAGTAGAACTGTGGACGGTAGTTCGAGAAGAATGGTGTGTGACGACCACCCTCATCTTTGGACAGAATATACGCCTCGGCCACGAATTTTGTGTGTGGTGTGATAGAGCCGGGCTGACAAAGAACCTGACCGCGCTCGATATCTTCACGCTTCGTACCGCGAAGAAGGGCACCAATATTATCACCGGCTTCACCGCTATCCAGCAGCTTACGGAACATCTCAACACCGGTAATTGTGGTCTTGGTTGTGTCTTTGATACCAACGATTTCAACTTCGTCACCAACCTTGATGATACCTTGCTCGATACGGCCGGTCGCAACAGTTCCACGGCCGGAGATCGAGAATACATCCTCAACAGGCATCAGGAATGGACGGTCTTTTGGACGCTCTGGAAGTGGAATGAACTCATCAACAGCCGCCATCAATTCACGGATCTTGTTCTCACCGATCTCTGGGTCACGGCCTTCCATCGCTGCCAAAGCAGAACCGGCAATGATAGGAATGTCGTCGCCAGGGAAGTCGTAAGAGCTAAGCAGCTCGCGGATTTCCATCTCAACCAACTCAAGAAGCTCGGGATCATCAACCTGATCAACCTTGTTCATGAAAACAACCAGCGCAGGAACACCAACCTGACGCGCAAGCAAGATGTGCTCGCGTGTTTGTGGCATCGGGCCGTCAGCCGCGTTCACAACAAGAATACCGCCGTCCATCTGGGCTGCGCCGGTGATCATGTTCTTAACATAGTCCGCGTGACCAGGACAGTCCACGTGCGCGTAGTGACGATTATCTGTCTCGTACTCAACGTGAGCAGTAGAGATCGTAATACCACGGGCCTTCTCTTCAGGCGCGCCATCAATCTGGTCGTATGATTTGAAATCACCGAAATACTTCGTGATCGCAGCCGTCAGCGTCGTCTTACCATGGTCAACGTGACCAATTGTGCCGATATTCATGTGCGGCTTGTTTCTCTGGAATTTTTCTTTTGACATCTTTTAGTCTCCTTTTTTAAATCTTTAAATTATGCGCCGAGTTTTTCTTTAACTTCAGCAGCCACCTGCGCCGGTACCGGCTCATAGTGGGAAAATTGCATGACATATTGGGCACGTCCCTGTGACATAGAGCGCAGGGTATTAATGTAACCAAACATATTGGCCAGTGGTACAGCGGCAGAAATTACTTTCGCATTTCCGCGATCACCCATTGAGTTAACCTGTCCACGGCGTGAATTCAGGTCACCAATGATATCGCCCATGTAATCTTCAGGCGTCAAAACTTCAACCTTCATCATTGGCTCAAGCAATTGAGGACCGGCTTTCTGCATGGCTTCTTTGAAGGCTGCTTTTGCAGCAATTTCGAACGCCATAACAGAGGAGTCAACATCGTGATACGAACCATCAACCAGCTGAACCTTGAAGTCCACAACAGGGAAACCTGCGATAATACCGGTTTCCTGCGCCTGCAGAAGACCTTTTTCAACACCGGGGATGTATTCTTTAGGAACGTTACCACCAACAACTTTGGACTCGAAGCTATAGCCTTCACCTGCCTCGACAGGAGAGAAGATAAGATCGATTTTCGCGAACTGACCAGACCCACCAGTTTGTTTTTTGTGGGTGTAGGAAATTTCGGTAACCTTTGTAATTGTCTCGCGGTAAGCAACCTGCGGCGCACCAATGTTGGCTTCCACTTTAAATTCACGCTTCATGCGGTCAACAATAATGTCGAGGTGCAATTCGCCCTGACCTTTAATGATAGTCTGGCCTGATTCATGGTCGACAGACACGCCGAAAGATGGATCTTCCGCCGCCAAACGCTGAAGCGCTTGTGACATTTTTTCTTGGTCGGCTTTAGTTTTCGGCTCAACCGCAATCTCGATAACAGGCTTCGGGAAGTCCATAGGGTCCAGAATAATCTGCTTTTGCATGTCGCAAAGCGTATCGCCAGTTGTTGTGTCTTTCAAACCAACCAGCGCAACGATATCACCGGCATGGGCTTCTTTGATTTCTTCACGGTTGTTTGAGTGCATAAGCAACATACGGCCAATGCGCTCGCGCTTGTCTTTAATAGTGTTCTGCACGTAAGAACCGGACTGAAGCGTACCGGAATAAATACGGGCGAAGGTCAAGGAACCGACGAATGGGTCGTTCATGATTTTGAACGCCAGCGCAGAGAATGGAGAATCGTCTTTTGGCAGACGAGAATCTTCTTTATCCGGGTCATCAATATCAACACCGTGAACAGCACCGATATCGGTCGGAGATGGCAAATATTCAACAACCGCATCCAACATTGTTTGAACGCCTTTGTTTTTGAACGCCGTGCCGCAAAGCACAGGAACAAACACATTGTTTACAGTACCCTTACGGATACAGGTTTTTAATGTGTTGATATCAGGCTCATTACCTTCAAGGTATGCTTCCATTGCGGCATCATCTTGCTCAACGGCCAGCTCGATCAGCTTCTCGCGGTATTCAGCAGCTTTTTCTTGAAGCTCGGCAGGAATATCCGTGTAAGAGAAAGTAGCGCCTAAT
>CAXBAL010000154.1:0-5591 GCA_963973475.1 uncultured Micavibrio sp. | reverse complement strand
CTTCCTGCCCGCGATATTGTGGCGTGGTTTGATGATTATAAACCTGTAACGGCGGACGGCACCGATAAATATCTGCAAGCCATATTAAAGACGGGCAATGTCGATAAGGCGCGCGCTTATCTGTCCGATTGGTGGGCATCGGCAGCGCTGTCCCGTGATGACCAGCGCGAATTATTCCGCAAATACAACCGCTATATCAACACCGCCGCGCATCATAAGCGTCTCGATATGCTGTTGTTCCGCGGCCAGCATGATAACGCCCTAGCCATTGCCGAGGTATTGGGGCAGGGCTATCCACAGCTTGCAAGGGCGCGCATTGCGCTCGCCGCCGAGGCAACCGATGTCGATGGCCTGATTGCCGCCGTTCCAACCAAGCTGCAAAACGATCCGGGCTTGTTATACGAACGCATGCGCTGGCGCCGCCGCAATGATTATAATGATGGTGCGATACAGGTTATGCGTATGATGCCGCCGATTGATCAAATCCAGAACCCCGCCGATTGGTGGCTGGAGCGCCATATTATTATCCGCCGTTATCTGGAAGAAAAACGCTATAAAGATGCCTATCAATTGGCCTCGACCCATAAACAAACATCGGGTTTGCCGTTTGCGCAGGCCGAATGGATGGCGGGATGGCTGGCGCTGCGGTTTATGCACGACCCGATGAAGGCCTTCACCCATTTCCAGACCTTGCACGGCAATGTGTCTTCTCCCATCAGCAAGTCCCGCGCGGCGTATTGGGCAGGGCGGGCGATGAAGGCCGCAGGAAATGATGAGATTGCGCAGCAATGGTATCAAAGCGCGGCCAAATTTCGCACGGCCTATTACGGACAAATGGCGGCCAGTGTGCTTTCGATTGACGGCGTTATCACCAGCGATGCCCCGCCCGTCATAACGCCGCAGGAAAGAGCCGCCTTTAACGCCGATGAGCTTATACAGGCCGCGCGCTTGTTCCATCTGGCCGGAATGCGCGATACAGCCAGCGATTTCCTGAACGCTTTTGTGAAACACGAGGATTCGGCTAAGGCTTATCTTTACGGCGCTGATCTGGCTGTTGAGATGAAGAATTTATACGATGCCATTAATATCTCGAAACAGGCCACATCAAACGGCATGTTTCTGACCGCGCAAGCCTATCCGACCATTACAAACGACCTGCAAGGAATTGCGGTGGAATGGGCGCTTGTGCATGCGCTGATCCGGCAAGAAAGCGTGTTTAATTTCGAAGCACGTAGCCCTGCAGGCGCGCTCGGTCTCATGCAGCTCATGCCCGGTACCGCCGTGGAGACAGCCAGAAAGCTTGGCATTGCGCATTCGCAGAGCTGGCTGACCGAACGTCCTGCGCATAATATAA
Organism: uncultured Micavibrio sp.; assembly: GCA_963973475.1. Taxonomy (GTDB): domain Bacteria; phylum Pseudomonadota; class Alphaproteobacteria; order Micavibrionales; family Micavibrionaceae; genus UBA2638. The sequence continues at coordinate 4,237 of CAXBAL010000154.1, read as the reverse complement.
GGCTCGGCACAACCTATTTACAGCAAATGCTGAACCGTTATGAAGGGGCGTATCCTATGGCGATTGCGGCCTATAATGCGGGACCCGGGCGTGTTGATAAATGGCTGGAAATCTACGGTGATCCGCGTAAAGGCGAGATTGATATAATTGACTGGATAGAATTAATCCCGATTTATGAAACCCGCAATTACGTCCAGCGGGTTGTAGAAGCGACCTATGTGTACCGCCTGCGTTTAAAGAACATACAGACGCCGCATAAAAATATTGGTATGGCCACGCCCCAGAATTTAAGGGATCTCTAGAAGACACACGCTTGCGCTAACGGAAGATGTTTTTCTGCATACATTTGCAACTCTGCGTATAGTTTTTTCACCATTTCTTATCTTTCTTACGCTAAAGTATATATATGCGTAAGAATAGGTTTATAAAAGGTTGGTGCTTATGAGGATAATGGTGGTTGATGACCATACTTTGTTCCGAGATGCGCTCGTGCAGTATCTAGAACGCGCCGATCCTGGTATCGAATTAAAAGTCGCCAAGGATTTCTATGGCGCGGAAGCGTTATTGGCCAAAGATTCCATGTATGATCTGGTGTTGTTGGATTTCAGAATGCCGGGCATGAATGGTCATGAAGGCCTGCAAACCCTCAAAAACAAATACCCCGATTTGCGTATCGCGCTAATGTCCGGTGTGGCAGAGCCCGAAGATGTTACAAAATCAATGGATATCGGCGCGGCCGGATATTTCCCGAAAACCTTATCGGGGAAAGCGCTTTTAAAAGCAATCCAGTCCGTTCTGGCCGGACAACGGTTTATGCCTCTGGATCAGGATAGCCGTATGATGCCATCCTATTATAATGACAGTGAAATAAGCAATGTGAAGGACTATGGCGAGAAAGAGCCAGTAACGCAGCACGAAGAGGGAAGTGTTAATACTGTCGAAGATATAAATCTTACCCCGCGGGAGCGCGAAGTGTTGGGCTTTCTTATGAAGGGAGCTTCAAATAAGGAAATCGCGCGCGAACTTGGTTTGCAAGTGGTAACCGTTAAGCTGCATGTTCGGGGCATATGCCGTAAGTTAAATGTCAAGAACCGGACTCAAGCAGCGATGCAGGCCAAAGATCTGGGCATAGCCGCGGGGAGTCGTCTACATGGCAAATCCGGATAAATTGTATAATTCCAAAGGCGAGAAATTCTTTACCTATCTGGCCTTGATTATATCGCTGGCTTCGATACTTGCAGTGATGTCAGCTATGCATACGGCCATACATATGGGGTTAACCCAAAAGGTGCTGATGCATTCCGCGCTGATTGGTGAAGGTTTATTTTTATTACTCATTCTTTTTCTCTATGTCAGCCAACTCATCAAGATAAAAAAAATTAATGCGGAAAAGGATCAGGCGTTATCGTTACTGGAAAACCGTATGGCCGCGATAGAAGCTGCCGCCGATGGTATCGGTATTGTCGGACCTGACGGGGCTTTGGTTTATATGAATTCGGCCTTGCAAAATTTACATGGCATCCCGCCGGAAGAGGTGGATCAATATATCGGCTTTGACTGGCTGAATTTATATACGGAAGCAGGCCGGATTGAGGTCGAGCAAGAGATCCTGCCGCAATTGGCAAAAACGGGAAATTGGCGCGGTAAATCGCATATATTGCGCAACGATAAAAAAGTGATCGTGGCGGAATTAACGCTGACGCGTTTGCCAGATAACAGCATGATCGGCACAGCGCGCGATATCTCGGAAAAACAGCGCGCCTCTAAAGAAAAGCAAACTTTGGAGCAGCAATTCTATCAAGCGCAAAAAATGGAGGCCATAGGCCGCCTGGCGGGCGGAATTGCACATGATTTCAACAATATTCTGGCCGCCATTTCGGGATATGCGGAATTTCTGGATGAGGATTTAAAGCAAGGCTCGCCCGAGCAAAAGTTTGCCAAGAACATATTAAAAGCGGGGGCTCAAGCCAAAGAGCTGGTGGATCAAATGCTGGCCTTCTCCCGTCAACGCCAGAGCACGAAAGAACCGCTAGGTCTGCTGGAGCCAATGATGGAAACGCTTTCCATGGTAAAATCCGGCTTCCCCAAAACCATCGAGGTACAAACAGACTTTTCGGAGGACGAGCTCTATATTGACGGCAACGCCACGCAAATTTCGCAATTAATCATGAATTTATGTGTGAATGCGCGCGATGCAATGGAAGATGACCGCGGCATGCTTTCGGTTTCCCTGCGCCCTGCCAATGATGGGGAACTGGATATCGCCGAAATAGCCACAGAAATCTTGCCCGAGCCAGGCCAGACGCCCGATATTTTCTTTGAAGATGTCAGTGCCACAAAAACGCGTATGTATATCGGACGCATTGCAAAAAATACGGATTACGTAGTGATGAGCATTGCCGATACCGGAAGCGGGATGAGCCGTGCCATCATGGAACATATTTTCGAGCCGTTCTTTACCACAAAATCTATGGATAAGGGCACAGGATTGGGTCTTGCCACTGTGCATGGCGTTATTACCGGGCATCAGGGCGCTTTGATAATAGAGAGCGATCTTGGCAGCGGCACATGTTTTAAAGTTTTATTGCCTGTGACCCATGAACTCCGCAAGGCTAAGTTGCCCGATGCCCCCGCAATTGAAGAGCAGATTAAGGCGCGTATCTTGTTTGTGGAAGATCAGGACGAGGTAAAGATAATGATGAGCGCTATGTTGGATCGCCTTGGTCACAGCGTTGATACTTGCTCCAACGGTTTGGATGCACTGGCCGTTATTAAAGGCAAGCCGGGGCATTATGATCTTATCCTAAGCGATCACAACATGCCCAAAATGACAGGTATTGAATTGGCGCAGCAAGCCTATTATGTTGATCCGACTTTGCCGTTTATATTGGTGTCCGGTTATAGCCGCGAACGCTTGCAGGAAATGATGAAAGATCACCCCTCGATCAAATCCATACTGCGTAAACCTGTTTCGCGGAAAACTTTGGGAGATACAATTACGCGCGTTTTGATAGAAAAGCGCGATGGGCTGGCAGGCGAGAATAAAGAGGCTGCCAAAGCGTAAAGCTTTTACTTCCGCAAACGGCCCTCATACCACCAAGTCAGAATTGCCATGCCGAGCAACAAAGAAAGCATGAGCCAACCGGGCAGCACATCTTTTTCCCGCAAACCCTGCACTGTATATTCATTATTCTGGCGCAATCCCAGCCAGTTCTGTCCGTAATAGCGCCCGCGCCCGTCACTGACCATGCGTATAGTGGGCGTGCCATCCTCGCTGAGCCAAATACTTCGGCCGCCGCTGGTCTCCAAAAGCCCGCGCATGGGCGCATCGGTGCTCACCACACCGCGCAGTTCGGGTGGATTTAGGTCGCCAACGATGGCAAAACGCGTATCGCCGTAAGCATCTTCAAAGCTGTAAATGCCAATTTGATCGACGGTGATTTCGGCCTCCATCATGCCGCTTGCGGTCTTCTCCAGCGTGATCGTTTGAACGTCCTCATCAGGATCGCGCATAAGAACCTGAGAATTTTTACCGCTGAAATCACGGCTTCTAATAGTAATTGCATTGCCAGCCACAGTGATATTCAGTGCGCGCTCGTCCAGCTCCGGTTCTTTCATCAACCAGTGCACAATGCGGCGCATCAGTTCGGTATGCGGGCCGCCTTCTTCAAAGCCGCGAGACCAGAGCCAAACCTGATCGCTGGCCAGCTGGGCGATTCGCCCTTCTTCAATACGATCGAGTATGAGTAGCGGGTTTTCCTCGGCGCCGTTCATCAGTACTTCGCCGCTATTGCGCTCCAAAACCACCTGCCGCAGCCACGGCCCCCAAAGCGGCGTAGTGGAACCCGCACTCATTCCTTTCCAGACCAGCGAGCCGGTAACAGGATGCTGGCGGCCAATCTCGGTAAGGGCAGGGCGGTAGGGCTTACGGATCATATCGCCTGTAGGAATGCCGGGAAACACATCCATCAGGGCGGTGTAGTAAATTGATTCTTCGCTCGCGAAAGACGGACCGCTTGCCTCTAAAAACGCGCCGCCTTCCTTGATGTAATCGGCGATATTCTTGAAATAATAATCCGGCAAAATGCGGTTCAGGCGATAGCGGTCAAAGACAATCAAATCAAACTCATACAACTTGACCTCGAATAGCTCGCGAAACGGGAAAGCGATCAGGGACAACTCGTCCTGCGGCGTGGCGTCCAGCTTGTCGGGTTCTCGCAAAATCGTAAAATGCACC
>CAXBAL010000153.1:0-5630 GCA_963973475.1 uncultured Micavibrio sp. | reverse complement strand
CCGCCCTCGGGCACGGTGATGTTTTTGACCTTTGAGGTAACACGTACGGTGACCTTGCCTTTTTCGGTAAATTTCAACGCATTGCCGCATAAATTCATAATAATCTGGCGCAGGCGTTTCGGGTCGCCTACCACGACGAAGGGCACATCGGATTCTATATCGTCAACCAATTCGATGCCCGCGCTATGCACTTTAACGGTGAGCGCTTCGATCAGGCCGCGTACCAGAAGGCGCACAGGGACCTCGAAAATATCCAGCTCCATCTTACCCGCATCCACCTTGGCCAAATCCAGCACATCATCCAGAATTTCCAGCAAACCGCTGGAAGCCTTGCGGGCAATCTCGACCAGATTGCTGATTTTTGCATCCGGCTTTTCTTCGTCGATCAACTCTAAGATGCCGTAGATGGTTTGCATTGGCGTACGAATCTCGTGGCTCATTGTGGCCAGAAAATTCGATTTCATATCGGCCAGCGCGTCGGCCTGCGCGACTTTGGCTTCCAATTCCTTGATCGTATTGGAGTTTTCTGAATTGGGGCGTTTGGCTATATCTTTGGTCATTTTTACGGGAAACCCTTGCAACGGTAGCGACTTTTATATTATCACAGTGATCTGGTATTTTTTAAAGCCCTAAAGCCTATAAGGAGAAAAAATGGGATATAAAGTTGCGGTAGTTGGTGCGACAGGCAATGTCGGTCATGAAATTTTAAGCATTTTGCACGAGCGGAACTTTCCCGCCGATGATGTCATTGCGTTGGCCTCTGCCCGCAGCGTCGGGCGTGAAGTCTCCTATGGTGATAAAGATTTGAAGGTGCAGGACTTAGCGAAATTTGATTTCAAGGGTGTAGATATTGTGTTGTCTTCCCCCGGCGCTAAAGTTTCTGCCGAGTTTTCTCCGAAAGCCGCCAAGGCGGGCGCGATTGTTATTGATAATACTTCCCATTGGCGCATGGACCCGGATGTCCCGCTGATCGTACCGGAAGTAAACCCCGAAGCCATTCACGAAGCCAAAAAAGGCATTATCGCCAACCCGAATTGTTCTACGATCCAGATGGTTGTTGCGCTGAAACCGCTCCACGATGCCGCCGGTATCAAACGTGTTGTGGTTAGCACTTATCAATCGGTATCAGGCTCCGGCAAGGCGGCAATGGACGAGCTGTTCAATCAGACCAAAGGCATTTTCATGAATGCCGAGGCCAAGCCAGAGCAGTATCCGAAGCAAATTGCCTTCAATGTCATACCACAAATTGATGTTTTCATGGATGACGGCATGACCAAGGAAGAATGGAAAATGGTCGTGGAAACCAAAAAGATCATGGATAAATCCATCAAGGTTTGCGCCAATTGCGTGCGCGTGCCCGTCTTTATCGGTCATTCCGAGATGATCAATGTCGAGCTGGAGCGCGAGCTCAGCCCCGCAGATGCCAAGAAAATCTGGCGCGCGGCCAAAGGCATTACCGTCATTGATCTGGAAACCGATATTGAATACGTCACCCCGCACGAGATTCAGGGCGAGGACGATGTCTATGTGTCCCGCATCCGCGAAGATGTCACGGTTGAAAACGGCCTGAACTTCTGGTGCGTATCGGACAACCTCCGCAAAGGCGCCGCGCTAAACACTGTTCAGATTGCCGAGCTATGGGTTCGCGAACAAAAGAAAAAGGCCGCTGCTTAGAAAGTTTGCGTATTTCATAATTATGTATTATTGTGCCTGAAAAATAACAATATAGTTTTTCAGGGACGTTTTGGGCATGGGCAAAAAACAGGCTTTTTCCAAAGTTGGATTAAAAGAATTCGTACACACTATTTCAAGTGACAAAGGGGCACTTAAGCGCGCGTTCGATATTGCAACGCCGACCAACAGCGTTTTGCATCCCAATCAATATGTACGGGTGCCCTTAAAAGTGTATGAGGCTTGTTGGGACATGCACGAGCTTTCCTTGCGTCTTATCGAGGCAATCGAGCGCGTTAGCGAAAATTACGAACATTCCTTGCTTCTGAATGAGGGCTATGACATGGGCTATAATATGCCGAGCATGCCCCAGATGCTGGCCGAGATGCATGATTTTAAAGAGGTCTTGAGCGAGTTCAAGCCCTATGCCCTGCGCCGCAAAGAAAAAGATTACGTTCAGATTCCGGCCGAGCAGGCGGTTTTCCTCACAGGCATGATCAATTATGATGCCTTTATGATCTCCCACGTTTTTGATGCGGCCTTGAATACAGATTATATGAAGCCGTTCTCGAATTACCGCGCGGCAGGATATAAATATCAAGGGCCGAGCGCGTTGCAGGAAACGCTGGATTTGTGGGTCGGATTGTGCAGATTATCCAGTGAGATTGACCGCCATATCGAAAGCGGTGCGCAGAAACGCAATTGGGATTCCCAGCTACGCTATGTGAATGCGGGCGGCCAGAATCCCGAAGGCTACAACCCGTCCAACGATTTGACTTGAAACCTGGCTTTGGGCGCAACGAAACTATCTTGGGCTTGAATAATGGCCAGTTCCCGTTGCCCTGAATTCTTGGTTTGTTCGAAAATTTCATAAACGCTCGCCGCTGTGCGCTCTAATGCCTCATTGAGGGGCGCGCCGCTTAAGATGTGTCCAAGTATTAAAGCAGAAGTCATATCACCCGCGCCATTGGGCGGCGGGGTGAATGCCAGCTTGGGCGTTTCCACCATATAATGGGCTCCGCTATCGCTGGAGGCCAGCATGGCGATCTTATCTTCTGCCAATCCTTCAAATTCATACGAGGTCACAATCACCGTTTTAACGCCGCGCGCATGTAAAACGCCGCACGCCTCCAGCGCACTTTGCGGCGTAGTAATGGTAATGCCGGTTAGGGCATTGAGTTCGAACTGGTTCGGCGTCATTATGGCTGCGCGGCTCCCCGCTTTGTCTTTAAAGAAATCAGGAATGTCCTTATGCACAAAAAATCCGCGCCCGACATCCCCCATCACCGGATCACAGAGCCAGAGCGGAATGTCAAAATGATCAATTGCATTTATAATGGTTTGCCCGATCGCGGCATCGCCCAGATAGCCGGTTAAAAGCGCATCTATTGTAACCCCACGCTTATCAATACCTTCCAGAATATCTTGAATATGGGCGGCGCTAAACACGTCGCCGCGCCACTCACCATATCCGGTGTGATTAGAAAACTGCACAGTATTAATGGCAATCACATCATACCCCATGCGTTGTAGCGGGAACACGGCCGCGCGGTTCCCCACATAGCCATAGGCCACATGCGATTGAATAGATAAGATAGTCTTTTGGGGCGCGCTATTCATCCATCAAATCAATGCCGCAAAACAGCATGAAACGGTCCAGTAAGCCGCTAAGCCCTTTTTCGGGGCGGGCGCTGTCTGTTTTGATGTCTTGTAGGATAAGCTCGCGCGCAATCTCGTCATTGACGCTGGCGCGGATACCTTCCATATCCAGATTGTCCGTTGTGACAAACTTGAAATAGTTCAGCAACTCTTCTTCCTTGGGGTGAAGGTTGCCGTCCTTATACGCGAGCAGCCGCGCGAAATAAACAAGCTGGCCGCGATATTTCGGCTCGTTTATGTGAGATAACAGGGCGCCGACATCTTGCTGCGTTTCCAGATCGGCCATTAAGGTCGATTGCTGATCTGCTGTGAAAGGGAGCCGTTTAAGGAAACCCATAACATAGGCTTTTTCTTCGTCGGTGACGATGTGGTCGGCATGAGCCATTGCGATTACGCAACGAAACATATAAAACTGGCTGGTGCCGACATCATTCTGGCCAAAAGCGTGCTCTTGCATAGGGTCCTCGTCAAGCTATATTTATACCTGACTTATAGTATGACACGGAAATGCCATGTTATAAAGCGCGTAAAAGCGAAAGAAAGCCATTGAATTCTTGCGCGCGGGGCATATTATATGATGCATAGCTATTTAGCCCGCAAGAGCTTTTAAAGGAATACCAATGAGCGATACGCAAGACCTGAAATCAAAACGCCCCTTATCCCCGCATTTGCAGATTTATAAACCGCAAATGACTTCGACCCTCTCGATCCTGCACCGTGCAACGGGTGTGGCGATGGCGATCGGGACTTTGATGGTGGTCTGGCTTTTGCTGTCTGCCGCGATTGGCGAGGCTGCTTTCGGCCAGTTCATGGATTTCGCTACCAGTCCTCTCGGCCAGATCATGCTTTTTGGTTGGTCCTTGGCGCTTTTTTATCACATGGCAAATGGCGTGCGTCATTTGATCTGGGACACAGGCCATATGCTCAATATCTCTTGCGCCAAAAAGGCGGGCATGGTCGTTTTGCTCTTTGCGGTAATTATGACCGCGTTGACATGGTTTTTGGCGTATAGCAACTAACAAAGGTGGTTTGCATGAACACGAAACGGTTATTACTAACGGGCTGTCTGGTCGGCTCGGCACTTATTGCAACGGGGGCTTTTGCGCAAAACGTAAAACCCGGTCAGCGCATGATCTATGATAACCGTATGTCGGATGAACCCTCCCAACTCGATAAACCGATCTTCAATAAACGCATTGTTCCGCCCAAGCCTGCGCCGGAAGAACAACCGGTGCAGCAAGATGCGGAAACACCTGATGAAACCATTCCCACTCAGCCGGAAGAGCAGGAAACCTCGACCGATGACGCGCAAGAAATAGATGATGATGCGGATGAGCCGACCCTCTACGTTATCCCCGACGATACGGATGGTGAAACAGAGGTTCTTCCTCTTAACCAGACAAGCGGTACAGACGAAGATCCTCTTGGCTTCGAAACAATGGACCCGCGCAAACGCAAAAAGCTAGAAGATCTGGCTGAAGATTTTACGCGCGATATGCCGCATAAAAATTTAACCACCGAGCAGCTTCAAAACCTCTCTGATGAAGATAGAAAGCGCGTCCAAAAAGATATTCAGGCGCACACGGATAAAGCAAAAGAACAGCTACAAAAAGAACTGGCGGAATAGCCGCTGTCTCTAACTGATATGAAGATAATAAAGAACTCGAAAGGCACGACACAATGACAATGAAATGGGAAGAAAGCGGAATGAAAGCGCCACTGGCGCGCGCACGCGGACTGGGCTCGGCCAAGGAAGGCACAGGCCATTGGTACATGCAGCGCATCACCGCGGTTGCCAACATTCCCCTTATGCTCTGGCTCGTTTATAGCGTCATTGATCTCAGCGGTGCTGGCTACGTGGAATTCTCCAGCTGGCTCTCACACCCCGTCAATGCGATCTTGATGATACTGGCGATTATATCGACCTTTTATCACGCCATGCTGGGCACGCAGGTCGTGACTGAAGATTACATTCATAACGAAGGCTTCAAAATGGTCAAACTGATCGCGCAGAAACTGTTCTTCTTCGGGCTGGGCATTGCCTGCATATTCTCCATTCTGAAAATCGCACTTTAAAATTAAAACTGAATAAACAAGGTAGAAAAAAATATGGAATCCTATGAAATCATCGATCACGAATATGATGTCGTAGTCGTCGGAGCGGGCGGAGCGGGCTTACGCGCCGGTTTTGGCTGCGCCGAGAAGGGCTTATCCACCGCGATCCTGTCTAAAGTTTTCCCGACGCGTTCCCACACCGTGGCGGCGCAGGGCAGAATTTCGGCCGCGCTGGCCAATATGGG
>CAXBAL010000152.1:0-5638 GCA_963973475.1 uncultured Micavibrio sp. | reverse complement strand
TTATCGTTGCCATCGCGCAAACCATCCATATGCATGCGCATATAGCGGTAGCTCAGCATCCATTCGCCCTTCTTGTGCATATGGTCACCCATCACGCCGATCGGGGCATGATCATCGGCGGTGGAACTCAGATGTGCGTGATGAGACTGTTTGTCATTATGATCACAAATATCGCAAGCTTGCGCTGCATTGGTAATAAATAGTGTCGCTGCGCTAACCGCAGCCATAAGGATAGCTTTGTTCATTGGTTTTTCTCCTAAATAGAAAAATCGGTTTTTTAAATGTTGGTCGTTTTTATTTAGGAGAGTAAGGGCGGCGCGCGCGCGTGAAAATTCGCGACCTTAAGTGAGGTTGGAATAGATGTTCCTGCGCTAACAGCCAGATAGCGCGGCAGCATTAGCGGCGATATAACCGCATCCGCAGCCTTCAAAGACTTACCCTGCGTTTTGGCAAAACAGAACGTACAATCTTCCATATTGTCTTGCGCATGATGATCGTCGGCTGGTGATGGGGCGTTATCTGCGAACGGATCCATGGCGGCGGGCACTTCCACGAACCGCACATCCCCGTCAGGACTACAAAGCTCCATCATAGAGGTTTGCCCATTAATAAAGGCACAGGCCGGAGAAATCCCCGCCGTGATAATTGCCATCATCAATGTCAGATGTAGAAAAATTTTCATCGCAATTTTATTACGCCGAAAAAAAGCAAAGATCAATCATTACCGAAACCGACCTGCACAAAAAAAGAAGGGTGACAACCATAATGGCCATCACCCTTATTCGAAAAAGCGTTGCCCCGCTTTATTCAAAGTCTAGTTTAGAGAGAAAACTTAAAATCCATAAGCCGCATAGGCATGCTTTAACCCGCTGAACACCACCAATAAAGATACGGAGGTCAGGGCAATAATTACCAGCATTTTCATTTTCGTTGTTTCTACCATGCTCACTTAAAACTTAAATCAAACTTATCTAAAATTTTAACTATATTTTACTTAACATGAAGTTAATAAAGTTAATTCTAATGTAGAAAAAAGTTAAGTTACTGATTTAAAATAGTTTTAAGAAACGCTGCGCCGCTCTCGATTCCCTCACCGTCAATCGAATGCGGCAGGTTCGGCGTAGTATGGCCGGACACGTCAAAGCCCTCACTTTGCAGCTTAAAAACCGCCATATGATAGGCATCCACGGGCACAACATCATCGGCCTCCCCGTGAATAAGTCGAACAGGGAGTTTATGCGCTTTGGCGGGGTCTTTTAACTCATCCCACAGCAGCGCGCCGGAATATCCCAGCACACCTGCAAGCCTTTGCTTCATAAACGGCGCAACGGACAAACTCATCATCGTGCCTTGGGAAAACCCGACTAGCGCGCATTTTTCAGCCGGAATGTTATAGGCCTCCAATTGCTCCTCGATAAAATTCTCCAGAATTGGCGCGGCGATGCGCACGCCTTTTAACATATCTTTCGGATCACGGCTTTGCAGGGAAAACCACTGATAAGCGTTCGGATACCCTTCCGGCACCATGTCACACGCAAACGGCGCATCCGGCGAAATAAAATGCGCCTTTGGCACGGCGGGTGCCCAGTACGGCGCAAGCGATATTAAATCTTGCCCGTTCGAGCCTAGCCCGTGTAGCAAGATAACCAATTGCTCGGCCTGTCCGTTTTTCGGAGGGTGTTCATAGAAATTTGTTATGCGCTTATCTGTCATAGAATAATGATCTATCAAACATTCCCTTTGCTTTCCAGCGCGTTTTTTGCTTAATAGCATTTATGCGCGCTCAACAGATTTTAATAGCCATCGTTCTACTCTTAACCTGCTCAACACAAACGCGGGCACAAGACATTAGCACAGAAGGTATTCTTAAACGCAATCTCGAGCGTAATGAAGAGCGCAACTTCCTCTCCCTCTCAGTTGAAAACGACAATCTGGCCAGCGACACCGACCAGTTTTACACCAGCGGCGTGCGCCTGACCTATTTCAATGCAGGCACAGATGCCCCCGAAGTCCTGGATTTCATCGACACTTACAATCCGCTCTTCGACATCAATGAAACCACCAGCACGTTTTTCACATTGGGACATAATATTTATACGCCGCAGGATATCACTGTCTCGGCTCTACAAGAAAACGATCGCCCTTGGGCAGCGTTTTTATATGGCTCCATAGGTTTGGCCACAACCAGTAAAAACCATATTGACGAGATAGAGCTTACACTCGGCGTTGTCGGCCCAGAAGCCCTTGGCGAGCCAATCCAGAAATTCGTGCATGAGCATATCTCGAGTTCGCCCGAGCCTGAGGGCTGGGACAACCAGATCGATTTCGAACCGGGCGTGATCCTGTCATGGCAACGCCGCTGGCCAAATGCTTATGCCATTGATTTCGGCGATTTCCGCCTCGCGGCAGAGCCTAATGTGAACGTCTCTTTGGGCAATATCTACACCTATGCCGGAACGGGACTGATGTTCTCCTTCGGGCCCTATCAGGGTTATTTGCAAGATAAGCCGCCGCGGGTACGCCCCGCCCTGCCGGGCAGTGGTTATTTCGAAACGCCCGATCAGGGCTGGAGCTGGTATGTGTTCGCAGGCGCCGATGGCCGCGCCGTGGCGCGCAATATCTTTCTGGACGGCAACACATTCTCGGATAGTCACAGCGTTGATAAAAATTATTTCGTTGGAGATTTAACAGGCGGGCTGGCCTTTACGCTTGGTGATTACCGCCTCGCCTATTCCCTGAATTACCGCACCGAGGAATTCAAAAATCAGGATGATGCCAGCACATTTGGCTCCCTGACCCTTTCGACCAGATTTTAAGCCCCCTTCCCTACCGATTCGCAATCTGATAGAATCGGTATAACAAACACCCTTCCTACCCCTCATCCACTTTCGCTGGAGACTTTCAAAATGAACTACGATTTATTACACATTCAGGGGAAACCCTTCGTGCTCGTGCCTCTGCACGCATACCGTGATATGAACACAAACGGCGCAGGCAGCGCCCTGCCCGACCACATCATGGACGCCCTCGCCGCGCGCCAAAGCCATCCGGTTAAAATCTTGCGCAAATTCCACGGCCTGACACAGGAAGACCTTGCCGAGCGCGCAGGCATGTCCCGCAGCTATCTGACCGAGATCGAGACAGGCTCGAAAGAAGGCTCTCTCAAGACGATGAAATCACTCGCCGCCGTGTTCGGTGTCGAGCTTGGCTTGCTGATTTAAGACTATTCGTTATAGACCTGAAAGCCCTGCTCCAGATCATGGATCAAATCTTGCGGGTCTTCCAAACCAATCTGAAGGCGCAGCAATGCGCCTTTTTCGCGCCACGGCACTGCATCTCGACATTTTTCGAGATATTGCGGCTGAAGCAAACTCTCATACCCGCCCCATGAACTGGCCACGGGGAAAAGCTCCAACGCATCAACGAAGCCGTGTACGGCCTCTTTGCTGGCTGGTTTCAGCAAAATACTGAACAGCCCGTTGCCACCCGTAAAATCACGCTTCCAGATGTCATGGCCCTTATGCCCTTCCAGCGCTGGATAATAAACGCGCTCCACCTCGCTGCGCTGCTCCAGCCATTCCATGACCAGCTTGGCATTCTTTGCGTTTTGTTTAAGACGCGTGGTCAACGTGCGCAAACCGCGCAGCGCCAGTGCCATATCCTCCTGCGCAGGGGCAACGCCCATATCATGAGCACAAGCACGGATGGTCTTTTCCATCTCCGTATCGGCGCAGACAACCACGCCGAGGTTAATATCACTATGACCGCCGATATATTTCGTGCAGGATTGCAGCGATATATCCACGCCGTGACGTAGCGGGCGGAACAACAATCCCGCCGACCATGTATTATCAATCATCGTAGTAATACCTTTGGCTTTGGCCACTTTCACAATCGCCGGAACATCCTGCACCTCGAAGGTGGCCGAGCCGGGCGATTCCATATAGATGACCCGCGTATTGTCCTTAATCAGGTCCTTGATCCCCTCGCCGATACATGGATCATAATAATCAAATTCAATCCCCATGCGGGTCAGCACATTTTTACAAAACCCACGCACAGGCGGATAAACAGTATCAACAATCAACAAATGGTCACCTGCCTTCATGCAGGCCAAAATCGTGGTGGTAATTGCAGATAAACCTGTTTGAGTCCCAATCGCGCCTACCCCGCCCTCCAGCTCGGCCATTGAGCCCTCGAATGCATCGCTCATCGGGTTACCAAGGCGGGCATAACGATAGCGGTGCGACGGGTCTTCATAGGCCGCCAAATTCGGCAAAATTATTGAAGACGTTCTGGCCACGGGCGGGTTCACAATCCCGAAATACGCATCAGGGTTGCGCCCCGTATGCACAAGCTTTGTATTCGGTCTTAAGTCTTTTTTATCCAATGTCATTTATTTCAAACTCTCTGTCATGTTGTAAGGCGGGAATGGCTTGGCGCGCTCTGGTTACGGCGTCCATATCAATCTCGGCACTGATAACCCCGCTGCCCTCTTTCATCTCCGCCAGCATTTCACCCCAAGGGCTGATGATTAGCGAATGGCCATAGGTCTGGCGCGCGCCTTCATGGTCGCCGCATTGCGCAGGTGCCATTACGAACGCGCCCGATTCTATCGCCCGCGCCCGCAAAAGGACTTCCCAATGCGCCTTACCTGTCGGCACCGTAAAGGCGGCAGGCACGGTAAAGATATTCGCGCCCTTCTTACCCAGATTGCGGTAAAGATGGGGAAAGCGTACGTCATAACAAATCGACATACCGACATTAACATCAGGGGTCATACGCACAACATTCGCCGCATTGCCCGGCTGAAAGACTTTACTCTCACGGTGACTTTCACCGCTTGGCAAATCCACATCATACATATGGATTTTGTCATAGCGCGCGCGAACTTCACCCTCCGGGCTAATAAGAAATGATCGGTTGACCATCTTGTCATTCGCAATCTTGATGCACATTGACCCGACCAGCAGATCAATTTCCAGCTCTTTTGCCAAATCACAAAAAAACGGCACACCGGGATGATCGGCCTCGGACAGCATCAAATCAATCTTCTCGGCGCGGTTAGAAATCACCTGATCGGTGACCTCTGGCGTGGCAATGAATTTCGCCCCGTCCTTGGCCGCCATGCGGATAAAACGCCCCGCCTGCTCTAGATTTTGCTGAATATCAGACCCGCTATTCATTTGAACGCAGGCGACTTTGATTGTAGCGCTCATAAATTACGCCGCCAACAGATCATCAAGTTTGCCCTTGTCATCCAGCGCGTGCAAATCGTCACACCCGCCGATCAGCTTATCATCAATAAATATCTGCGGAACGGATTTCGGCCCGCCTGTGCGCTCAATCATCTTCGCGCGCGCGGCCTCGTCACCTGTAATATCGTACCCTTTATAGTCCACACCCTTTTGATCCAGCAACGCCAATGCGCGGCGACAAAACGGGCAGGTCGTCCAATAATAAATTTCTACTTTCGCCATTTTACTTGTTCCTTTTCTTTGTTTGACTATATTCATGTAAATAGAGAGATAGATCAATGTGCAGTGCAAAAAACATCAACAGCGATATTTTAGTCAGCGGCGGCGGTATCGCCGGACTAACCTTTGCCATGCTTATGGCCAATCTGGGTTTAAGCGTT
>CAXBAL010000151.1:0-5654 GCA_963973475.1 uncultured Micavibrio sp. | reverse complement strand
TTGCCAATATCAAGCCGCGCATGATGAGCCCCAATCTGGATAGTAAAAAATGGTCAGGCCATATGATAGAGCCGCTGGCCGCCGCCAATACAAAGGGCAGCGATCAAGACATTATCCGCACTGTCTTAACAGAGCGCGCAGGGCTGAGCGCTGCCAGTATTGTAATGGATTCCATAGGCAGCCTACATTATTATCCCGCGCCCGCCGAACTCAACGAGCGCGTTCACGCCGTACGCGTAGAGTTAACCGATGCGCCCAAAGATGCCGTTGTCCTGAGCGGCGGGCATTCGGGTTTCAGCAATGACGGCATCATGCGCGCCTTTAATGCCCAGAGCCTTCTACAGGCGGCGCAAGTCGGCATGTTACCCGAGGCGCGTCTGGAGACTGGGATATACGCCCTGATGCGCGAGCGCGGAATTAAACCGAAAGAATGGCTCGGGCAAAGCGTTGAGCCTGGGCGTGCACAAAATATTATTGCGCGCGCGATGGAAGAAATTTCAGGCAAAAATACTGCAGCAAAACTGTTCAAACCGACAAAGAAAAAAGCGGGCACGCTATCAGTTAACCGCTCGGAATTTCATGAAATCGTTTATCAGAATGACCGTGAACGTATACTGGCGCGCAAAGAACTGGAATTTGCCGTACCCGCAAAAGATGTCTCGACCAATACAGTTGTTTTGGCCTGCCTAGTTACAGACCCATCAACTGGCGAGCCGCTTTTGGGGGTACAAAAATCATCAGATATGCGCGCGCATTTTGCATCGGTACAAAACAGAGAAGGGCGCAGCAATTTAATGAGCCTGCCGACCTTCCGCTTGCCCAGCACGGTTGGTCACATACAAAATGTTCCGGCATGGATTGCGGATAAAACAGGCGCACTAGAGAGCAGCATCAAAAGATTAGGCGAGGGATATTTCCCAAGCCTTGGCATTATTCCCAACCGCGTTTTCCCCTATGTTGTGAGCGAAGCCAGCGATTCTTTGCGCCAGCGATGCGATTTTGTGCGCTTGAGTGAGCTCTTCAACAATATAGAAGACCTGAACGATCTGAATTTAATGAATACCGTTTTCCGTGCCGTGCACGCGCTGGACCTCTGGCCGGAACAAAGCGGCCTTAGCCTTTAATAAACTATGTCTTTGGAACTTGTTTTTACGGCAGCGCCCGCTGCCGCTCCTGATTTCTCGATTATCGTGATATCCGATTTATATTAGAAGCTGTAGTTGATAAATAGACCGGCAGTGCCCTGATGCGGGGAGCCGCGCTCTTCGACCAAAGACGAATTGGCAGCTTCATCGCCCAGCCTGTTATAGCTTGCGAAAAAGACGCTCGAAACTCTCTCCGTGATCGGCATAATGACAGAGCCGCCTATGCCGTAGGATAAAATTCCACCCTCAGGATCATATTGCCCCAACCCCGATGCCGCGGATTGGCCTGCGTCCACTCCGAAATAGGCGTCGTGATAACTTGAATCGGCGAACATAATTTCAGGGCCGAAAGCAAGCATGATGGCTTGTTGGTTAATTTGCGTGCGCGCGCTATATTTCAGACTTGCATTTCCGCGCAAACCGTCATGACCACCAACCCCTTGCAGAATTTCTAATTTCGCGCTTAAAGGCTGCATTTTATATTCGGCAAATGCGCCAAGCTCGGCTGTGCCGTCCACATCACCTAGACCGCGCAAATCATCGGTGTCCTCGCCGCCAATGCGCAGCGCGCTGTCACCGTCTTCGTCGCGCCCAAAATCATAACGCGCCAGCGGACCAATTCTCCAGTTCTCGTTATTGATAACATTATAGCCCGCGCCTTCTTGAATAGAGGCAAAAAACTTATCGTCATAGGTTACTCTGACATTGGGAACGGCCATGAATTGATATTCATCATCGCCCATATAGGTAGGCGCAACAATTAAACCGCCGCCAGCCGAGACATTCCATCCGCGCTGCTGGTCTGCACTAATTGGTTCTTGTGCCTTTGCGGTGGACGTTAAGGAAATGAGCGCTACGGCCAGTGTCATTGTAAATATTTTCATCTTCAAACTCTTTTTAAATTTGTTATAGGACACACTAACATGGATAGTATTTTCATTTTGCATCAAAAAATACTATTTCGTAAATATTTGAAGACTGTTATTTCACCAGCGGGTATTTTTCTTCTTCCTCTTTAACGCTCTCCGGGGCCAAGCGAATGACCTCGTATAATTTTTCATCATCAAAAGCGCTGCGGTAGAATTGTTGGATTATAATATCGGGATCGCCTTGAAACTGATCCTTGTACCAGCGCGTGGCTTTTAGGCGCGCCTCCATGCTTTCCTCGGCCTCTACCAATAAGGGACGCCTGTAACGGTACTCTTTCCAATGGGGATCATCGTCCCGCGCAATTGGTGATAATTTCCACACACTCATATTTACCCCCCTATTATGGTGCCGCCGTTGGGATGAATGACCTGTCCGGTTATATAGCTGGCATCTTGCGAGGCGAGGAAAATATAGCTCGGCGCAACTTCATCAGGCTGACCGGGACGGCCCATAGGAGAACTTTCACCAAATTCCTTCACCTGCTCGGCATCAAATGAAGCCGGTATTAACGGTGTCCAGATCGGGCCGGGTGCAACGGCATTCACCCTGATTTTCTTATCCACCAAATTAGACGCCAAAGAGCGTGTTAGTCCTACTATAGCGCCCTTAGTTGAGGCATAATCCATAAGCTCGGCTTTGCCGCGATAGGCCACAATAGAGGCCGTATTGATAATACAATCGCCTTCTTTAATGTGCTTCAGGGCGGCCTGGGTCAAAAAGAACAAGCCGAAGAAATTTGTATCGAATGTACGGCGCAATTGTTCTTCACTGATATCTTCCAACTCTTCTTGCACATGTTGCTCGGCGGCATTGTTTACAAGGATGTTCAATCCTCCAAATTTCGAGACCGTCTCTTCCACCGCATCAGTGCAGAAGGATTTGTTTCCGATATCACCTTTAATTGCCAAAGCTTGAACCCCTTCGGCCTCGATATGTTTAACTGTTTCCTTGGCATCTTCATCCTCCTCCAGATAAATGAACGCAACATTTGCCCCTTCTTTGGCGTAACCAATGGATATAGCGCGCCCGATACCGCTATCGCCGCCGCTGATCAGCGCTATTTTGCCTTTAAGCTTACCGGCGGCCTTATAATCTTTCATAAACGATTGCGGGTGCGGCTGCATTTCAAATTCATCACCGGGTTGATGATCTTGATGTTGCGCCGGGCGTTCCTGTTTATCACATATTTTCGATTCGCCCGGATTCCATGATGGCGGATCACTGGCCGGAAAGGATTCATCCAAAGTCTCGTCAACCTTATTTTCCTGATGTTTGGATTGCATCGCAAACTCCTTCACTTTTAAAAAATGTCTATAAGAAAACAACTGCGCCTATACGCGACAAGTTCCTTTATTATTATATTTTTCTACCTGACCAAGACTATTCTTGGTTAGGCTCTGGCGTATTTTCGGATATACAAATAGCTTCTTTTCCTGCTTGCGTGCTAAAACATCTTTGATTGAAAATTGATTGGCGGCGCTCAAATCCTCTAATTCATCCCAGCTTAAAGGAACGGCCACCGTTGCGCCCGTTCTTGCCCGCACGCAATAATCCATGACTGCGGTGGAGGCAAAATCGTTACGCAAGTAATCAATAAATATCTTTCCGGTGCGCTTTTTCTTGGACATATTGATCGTATAGGCATCCGGCACATCATCCACCATTTGCTGGGCCACATTGCGGGCAAAATTTTTGACGGTATCCCAATCATGCCGGCGATCTATCGGGGCCGTGACATGTAGACCCTTCCCGCCCGTGCATTTTAAAAACGACTGAAGCCCCAGATCATCCAGCCGGCTTTTCACATCCTGCGCCGCCAGTTTTATGGCTTCGAACGGAATATCTTCATCGGGGTCGAGATCAAAAATAATGCGGTCGGGCTTTTCAATATTATCAATTTGCGCGCCCCAAGGGTGCATTTCAATACCGCCCATTTGCACCAATTCAATCAGACCAGTGACATTTTTTATATAAAGATAATCATGGCTCTTACCTTCATGCTTTATATCAATAGTATAGATATGTTCGGGCATTCCTTTACCTTTGGAGCGCTGGAAAAAGCACTGCTTATCAATACCGCCGGGGCAGCGCACCACGCTAATCGGGCGATTTTCCAAGCTTGGCATACTATACTCGCCCATCTCGGCGTAAAATTCGGCCAATTCACATTTGGTTATATGGGCTTCAGGGAAAATCTCGCGCTCTGCATGCGAAATTTTCACATTCTGAATTATTGCATCCTTATCGCTCTTATTTGATGTCATGGCTTTTGGCTCTTCTTTGACGATGGTTTCAGGGTTTTTATCTTCTCGCAAACCTTGGTAGGAGGCATGCCGGACTTTCCCTGACGCTGTCCACATAGCAAATTTCACTTCGCATAAAACCTGCGGTTTTACCCACATTGTGCCATTTTTGCGGGTATCGGGTTTTTCATCAAAAGGATGCAGGGGAATTTCAAGCCGTTTGAGCTTTTTATAGAGTACTTCAGCGGATTTGGTGTCAAATCCCGTCCCGACTTTTCCGGCATAGGTTAACTTTCCGTCTTTATAATATCCAAGATGCAACGATCCGACCGCGCGGGGAACATCGCTGGCGGGAATAAAACCGCAGATAACAAATTCCTGTCGCTGCTCGCATTTGCTTTTTACCCAGCTCTTGGCGCGTTTTTGTACGTATTTTGCAGTGGTGCGTTTGGAGATAATTCCCTCCAAGCCCAAAGCGCAGGCTTTGTCGATAACCTTACCGGCCTTGCCCTCAATGACTTCGCTTAAATATAGCGGGCCATGCGGTATTTCCTTGAATAAATCTTCCAGAGCCGCACGACGATCAGAAAAACCCTTCTTGCTGTAATCTTCACCATCCCAATGCAGCAGATCAAAGAAATACCCTTGCATTGGGGCGCCGTCTTCACCCAACGCATTTTGCAGAGCCTTAAAATTGCTCAGGCCATTTTCATCGTTCACAACCGCTTCGCCGTCAATAACGAACGAACCGACTTCCAGTTTTTCGAACGCATCTCTAAGAGCGGGAAATTTATCCGTCCAATCATGGCCATTGCGCGTGCGAATGCGCACTTCGCCGTTTATAAAATATACTAAGATGCGGTAGCCGTCATATTTGACCTCATGCACCCAGTCTTCACCTGTCGGCGGATCACTGACCAAGGTGGCCAGTTGCGGGGCTTTATATTGTTTTTCGAGCGCTTTGAAGCTGGTTTTGCTTTTGGTTCTTTTGGGCTTAGTGGCTTTCTTTTTATTGTCCTGCGCCCGCGTAAGTGCAGCAATTTCTTCAAATTTCCGCCCCGTTTTGACGCTGTAATCGGTCTTTTTCAGGAAAGTTTTATCTGCCTTATCTAAAGCCTGCTCGTCCTTGTGTTTGATCAGAAGCCAGTTTTCGCGGTTCTTGTCTTTTGTATGCATACGCACCAGCGCCCATTCTCCTGCGAGTTTTTCTCCGTGCAGGCGAAATTTCAGGCTGCCTTCCTTTATGCTTTTATCCGGATCACTATCCAGCGGTTCCCAAGTCCCCGTATCCCAAAGCATAACCGGCCCTGCGCCGTATTGATTTTCCGGTATCACG
>CAXBAL010000150.1:0-5738 GCA_963973475.1 uncultured Micavibrio sp. | reverse complement strand
TACGTCCGGAGTGAACGCCAGAGCTTGGGGTGAAGAAGGCGATGATACTTTTATTATAGGGGCAGCCAGCACAACCACATCAGCGGGTAAGCAATATTTGTATGGCGGCGCAGGAGATGATCGCTATGTTTTCAATGTAAACTCCCACAATGTGGCTATTTATGATGGCATATCTTCTTTCGATACATTAATTTTCGGAACGGGCATTAGTTATGATGATTTGACTTTCCATATTTCAGGCAGTGACTTAAGAATCACCTCCTCTTCAACGTTTTCTAACAATGCATTCATCCAGATTGTTGGGCATATGTCTGTGAATGCAATTAATCGTTTATCCTTTGCAGATGGATCCACCTATAGCCTTAGTGGTAATACCAAAACATTATTAACTGCTTCAGAAGCGGGGGTTACCGTACGCTTATCGGGTGGGAATGACCTATACCAAGGCTTAAGTGGTAATGACACTATATATGGTGAAGCCGGTGATGACGAGCTTCATGGCGGAGCGGGCAACGACAATATTTACGGCGGTCTCGGCAATGATACCATTCTTGGCGGAGTTGGAAACGATACCATCAATGGCGAGGCGGGCGATGATATTTTGCATGGTAAATCTGGTTTAGATACGATTTATGGTGGGGACGGAAATGATACTATCCGTGGTAATGAAAATGATGATGAAATTCACGGTGGTAATGGGAATGATATAATTTATGGCGGCACGACCACATTGGATGCGTTTGACTCAGACGACAACCTTTTCGGGGATGCCGGCAATGATGAAATCTGGGGTCTAAACGGTAATGATACTATTCATGGCGGCGAAGGTAATGACACACTTCATGGCGGCGAAGGTGTAGATACTATATACGGTGACGAAGATGACGACATTATAGTAGGGGCTGCTGGCGCTGATTTACTTTATGGCGGCACTGGGGATGATGATATTTCCGGCGGCAACGGAGCCGACACCATAGAAGGCGGCGATGGAAATGACAGTATTTCCGGAGGCGAGGGGATTGATAATATCCAAGGTGGTGCCGGACAAGATGTAATACGCGGCGATGAAGGCAATGATGTGCTTTATGGCGGCGATGGCGATGATCGTATTTATGGTGGCTCTTTAACTACAGATTCCTTTAGTTCCGATGACACGATTTATGGCGATGCCGGCGATGATGAAATCTGGGGCATTAATGGAGATGACACCATTTATGGCGGTACAGGCAATGACACCATCAATGGTGGAAACGGTAGCGATACGATCTATGGCGGCGCAGATAACGATATAATTGAAGGCGGTGATGGCGCTGATGAATTGTATGGAGAGGCCGGAAACGATGAGATATCTGGCGGCCTCGGTAATGATACAATTGATGGCGGCGATGGCGATGACATTTTATCAGGAAAAGCCGGCTTTGATACTATTTACGGCGGATCCGGCAATGACACCATACGAGGTGATGAAAACAACGACGTAATTTATGGCGGTGACGGCAATGATGTAATCTATGGCGGAACAACAACTCTGGATGCCTTTAGCTCCAATGATACGCTATACGGTGATGCGGGTGATGACATCCTGTGGGGTATTCATGGTAATGATATTCTCTACGGAGGGGCCGGTAATGACACGCTCCAAGGGGGCGGGGGTGCTGATATATTATACGGCGGTGACGGCCGCGATGTTATGCGTGGCGGCGCAGGCTCGGATACCTTTGTTTTTGAAGCCGCTTCAGCTTACAATGACGTAGACATCATTAAGGACTTTAACGCTGGTCAGGGTGACGCTTTAGATATTTCCGACTTGCTTACCGGCTATACCGAGGGCGTGAGCGCAGTAACGGATTTTGTACGCATTACCGATAACGGTGTTGATTCTTTCCTTAGCGTAGATGCGGATGGAGCAGGTACAGGTAGCGGTTTTGTCTGGATAGGAATAATGCAAAACGCAATTGGCCTGACCAATGAAGTTGCCATGGAAGCAAATAACAATATAATCATGGCTTAAGTATATTTCCTCTTTAATATAAATGCGTTAGGATGAGCTTTAAATTCTTGATGGCTTATTTATATGAAATATCTCGTGACAGGCTCTTCCGGTTTTATTGGAACGCATTTATGTGAAAAATTAATAGCCCAACACCATGAAATCATTTTCTGCGATTTAAAAGACCAAAGCGGGGATATTCGTGCCTTGGATTTAGGCATTGATAATTTTGGTGAATTAGACGGTATATTTCATCTGGCCGCGATCGCTTCGGTTCAGCATACAATAGACAATCCCGAATCTACGTTTGAAACAAATGTTGTTGGCACGCGCAACGTATTTTCTCTTGCAAAAGTGAAGGACATTCCAGTTGTTTATGCATCTTCAGCAGCCGTGTATGGCAATAATAATAACTTGCCGTTATCCGAAGCCGAAACGTCTGCTCCGTTATCACCTTACGCAGAACATAAATTACAAAATGAAATTGATGCCCACAAGGCAGGGATAAAAAGCTTTGGAGTGCGTTTTTTCAATATATACGGCCCCGGACAAGACCCCTCCTCTCCATATTCAGGCGTCATTTCAATCTTCCATGATCGTTTAAAGGGTGAAAGACCCATCACAATATACGGTAGCGGAACCCATAGCCGGGATTTTGTTTATGTTGGAGATGCTGTTCAAGCGCTTTTGCTCGGCATGAAACATGCGGGCAGAGAAGCGCCTGTAGCAAATGTGTGTACCGGCAATGAAAACACCCTGCTGGAACTTGCCCACACATTGGGGGCAGCCCTGAATATTACGCCGCAAATACACTTCGAAGCAGAACGGGCCGGAGATATAGTCCATTCTTGCGGTAATCCGTCTAAACTGGAAAAACTCATAGGTTTCCGCCCCCAAACAGTTCTAAGCACAGGGATACAAGCACTGGTAAAGGCGCAGACATGAAAGCAGTTTTCGTCCACGATACGCGTTACATGAAGAAAAACGGTCATATCTATACCGAGCTTGAATTTTCCTATGAAAGCTGGAGGCCGTATTTACGCTATTTTGATTCATTACGGGTGATCGGGCGTGACTATGAACCTGACAATGACGTTTTTGAAAATGCAGAACGCTATAATCAATGCGATGGTCCGGATGTGACTTTTAGCCTATATCCCAGACTAACAACATTCAGAAACTTCATATTCGAAAAACGCCGCATCGCAAAATCCATAGAAGAGGATATAAGGCAGGCCGATGCTGTTATTCTCCGAGGCGTGCAGGAAAATGTTGTGCTGGCTTACAGGGCGGCAAAAAAGCTGAAAAAACCGGTCATTCTGGAAGGAACAGGATGTATGTGGAACAATACCTGGCACTATGGCAGCCCGCTTGGAAAAATATATGCCCCATTACGCTATTTAAATGCAAAAAGAGTATTTCAGGGTGCCGATGCCGTTTTATACGTAACAGAGAGTTTTTTGCAAAACCGTTACCCCACGCATGGCATACAGGATCATGCCTCGGATGTAAAACTAGACCCGCCAGATGAGAGCGTGCTGGATAAAAGACTGGAGCGTATTAGCCGTTATAAAGATAATCACGTGTTTAAGATTGGGATTATTGGCCCCGTCCATCATAATCATAAGGGGATAGATAATGCTATAAAAGCACTTGCGGATTCCGGGATTCATTTTGACCTGCATATTCTAGGGCGCGGTGATCCGGCAAACATGCAGCATTTAGCAGACAGTCTGAATGTCGGAAAGCACATTCATTTTGACGGGCTGTTACCGCAAAATCAGGTCAAGAACTGGTTGGATAGCCTTGATATTTATCTCCAGCCCAGCAGGACAGAAGGCTTGCCACGCGCCACTTTAGAGGCGATGAGCAGGGCTATACCAACCATTACATCCGATGCGGGGGACTTACCATCCATCATAGAGGCCGGATTTGTCCATAAACGTCATGATATTAATGATTTGAAATATTTATTGCAGACAATGACAAGCAATAAAAAAATCATGGCACAGCAAGCAACGCGTAATTTTCAAACCATCAAGACAGATTTTCATCCCGAAACCTTAAAATCTCGCCGCGAAGCGTTCTGGAACAAATTTATAGAAATCACTAAAGCACGAAAGGCGAGCCAAACCGGCTCCTGAGCGCCCGCATTGAGCCGCTAAAATACATATCCAGCATAGGAGCGGTTTCATATAAACCGTTCACAGCAAATCTAGGCAAAGCCAAAGCATGATCTTTGTGTTTCTTATGTATGGATCCAGCCCGCGTTGTCACGGCCACTTTGTATCCCGCCTCCTTCGCCAGCTTAAATTCACGCTCACCGCAGGCCGGATAGCCGCCATAAGGATACGCGAAAGTCGGAACTTCATGCTCGAGCAATTGCTCCAAATCCTGCTTGTTCTTCTGGATTTCTTGAAAAGCCTGATCTTCAGATAGTTTGGTCAACATCGGATGCGATAAAGTATGCCCCCCGATATCAATCATGGGCGAAGCTGATAAAGCTTTTACACCCTCCCGATCGAGAAAACCCTGTCGTACCAGCGCCAGTATATCAACTCCGTTTTCCTTGAAAAAACCGCTAAATTCTGGTTTCCAAAGCTCATAATCTGCGAGCGCAGCACTTGATATTTTTTGATAGGCGCGGCGTTTTTCTTCCAGCGATTTCGCTGGCAATTTATAGGCGCCGATTTTGATTTCATCGGAATTGGCCAAATATTGCTCCAGCCCGCCCCATTCGTAATCCAACGTGCCGTCCATACCACCCGTGGTGATAAAAATTGTTGCTGGAATCCGGTATTTTTCAAGCAAAGCAACGGCCAGCTCCAAATTATTTTTATACCCGTCGTCAAAAGTAAGGCAGACAAATCTTCCTTTGTGATTTTTATTCAGCAATTCAGGCAGCTCATGCAACCTTGCCGGGATAAGACCTAAATGGTGGATCTTTTTCAAGATAGCTTCCAAATAGGAAACACTAATCATGCCAGCCTTATTCACGGGCTTGTCCTGATCTTGGTGCACCCCATGCATCATCAAAATAGTGCCCTGCCCACCGTATTTGGGAGTTAATAGTTTATTGAAACCGCTATACGAAAAGCTCGAGGCTACTAAAGGAAATAATGTTTGTTTCATGCTCATTAAAAATAGTTTAAAATCAAAAAGTTAATACAACAAGTAAAACAACTCCTTATATGCTTTTTCGTTTATTTTTATCTGCTGCTTTTGCCAATGCAATTGGTTTGGGGTTGGGATTTATAACCCATCTCACGCTGGCATATTTTCTGCCTATCGAAGAATATGGTCTTTATAGCTTTATTTTTTCCATCTGCGTTATGATCAGCCTGTTTGCCGGTTTTGGTTTTCATGCTTCCATGCAGAGAATAATACCAAGTCTGGAGATTAGTGCCCCTCATAAGATAAAAGCCCTGATTGTTAAATCCAGAAGCCTAACTGCTTTAACGGCCACGCTTTGCGGTTTATTGGTTTTTTCAGCGCTCTATTTCTTTTATTTTGAAAAAAATGCACTTTATCTAGCCATTGGAGGATTCTCGCTCGCTTTCTTCATGAGCTTAACCCGTCTACAAGTCGGCATTTTTAAAGCCTCGGTATTAGAATGTCTACTTTGTGTCCAATTTGTTAAATCTTTATAAAACAATGGTTTATCAGAGTTTCCGCAGAGCCTCGCTGAGCAACGGTCATAATTAGGCTAAGAATGCAGCGTAAGCTCCGGCTTGTGCATAAAGACCCC
>CAXBAL010000149.1:0-5741 GCA_963973475.1 uncultured Micavibrio sp. | reverse complement strand
GAACGGGTCTTGGCGCATAAACAAGGCAATGCGCTGGCGCTCTTGCAGCTTTAAAATATCCAGTGCGGTTTTATAAAGCGCGGCTGTGTCGATTTGGAACAATTCGTCACGCGGATATTTCTCTAAGATATGGCGCAGCGCTTTCCCGTCATGGCTGTTGGGTAAAAACCCTGACATTTCCAAGACATCTTCGACTTTTTCGCGGATATAGGGAACGCTATCAACACTGCGGGAATAGGTGACGGATGTAAATAAACCGAGGAACAATTTCTCGCCGGTCACTTCACCATTGTGATTATAGGTTTTAATGGCAACCGCATCCATCGGAACGCGGCGATGCACGGTGGATATGCGGTTGGTTTTGGAAATGGAGACGGGATCAAGACGCTTGCGTAATTCCTGTAAATTCCGCGGCAGGCCTTCGCCCTCTTCGCTAATATAGGCAGGCTTCACATCATCGGCCAGAAGACCGAGACCATCGCCCTTTACAGTTTTGCTGACAATGCCGTTCTTGCCTTCTTTGAATTCGTAATGGCGATACCCCAGCAAAGTGAAGTTGTTATCGGCGATATAGTCCAGAAACGAACAATATTTTTCGATCTCGCGCAGCGGGCGCTTCAGCGGTGCTTTGGAGAGCTCGTCCTTGGTACGGCGCAGCGCTTCCAGCATCTCGCGCCAGTCGCGGTTGGCATAATAAACATCCTCCAGCGCGGTGTACAGGCCCTTTTCAAGGGATTTTAACATATCGGGCTGGATGGTGTCTTTGATCTGGACGTGAATATGGGATTGACGGGTCAGGCTGTCATCGCGCTCGCGCTGGGCATTTTTCAGGATTTTTTTACTGTCATATTCGACATACAAAATCGGGTGCAGCAATAAATCAATCAGCATGTTGTGCTTGTTAATCTCTGCCACCACGGAATCGACAAGGAAGGAATAATCATCGCTGACAATATCAATAACAGTCTTGCTATTATGCCCGTCTTGGATATTGGGGCAGTAAATATGTATTTCGGGTTGGCCCTGCTTGCGGTCTTTGGCCATTTCCCAATGCATTTGCGAAGCATCCACCAAAACAGAGGTCTCGAACAAGGCCAGATCATTCACTGAAATCTCTGATCCCAGCAATCTCAGCAAGCGTTTTTGCAAGGCCGGAGTTTTGGAGGGGAGGGCGTCTAAGGCACGTTCAATGAAGGCTTCAACGTCTTTATTCAAATTGTCTTTTTTATTCGACATAGCTTACCGCGCAACTAAAATGATTGTTTGATTTTTACCGTACATTGATACGATGGAATCATAAAGGTCAAGCCCATACAAATAAATAATATACGATTTTGTTCTGCAAAGCAGCAACAGATCAGGCAATTTTGGAAATCATTTCTTGTAATTGCGGCGCTCTTTGGCTATAAAACAGGCGGAAAGTCGGCGCGGGCGAAATGTCGCCGAACCCGGTCAGGTCCGAAAGGAAGCAGCCGTAAGTGAATTTTTTCGGGTCGTGTCCGGCTTTCCACTTTTCTCATATTTTCATTACATTGCCTTGAGCGAAAAAAAAGCGTTATGATTTCTCACAACGCTTCTTAAATTTATATCTGTAAACCCCTTTTAGAACGGTCCATTCATGGCCAAGGGCGGATAATAAGCAGATGGCGCGCTCGGTGCGTTGTCTTGCTCTGCGGCTTCTGGTGTTTCAGGGGCTTCAGGAGTTTCAGGAGTTTCAGGAGTTTCAGCGATTGGCGCCTCAGCCTCTGGATCCTTAACCTCAGGCGCTTCTGTTTCAGGTGCTTCATCTTTTGGTGCTTCTGCCGGAGCCTCGGGTTCAGGCGTTTCTGCTTCAGGATCTTTTGCTTCCGGTGTTTCTGCTTCAGGGGCTTCAGCTTCCGGTGCAGCCGCCTCAGGCGTCTCGGCTTCGGCTTCAGGTGTTTCGTCACTTAAAGTAGCGGCATCGGCCACAATAACTTCCGGCGCTTCTTCCGGCTTGGCGGCAAAATCTACAGTAACGGTTTGAAGCATACGATCGCGTATAATTTGGAAATCAATCGTATCTGTCGGCTCGAATGTTCCTAAAAGACGAAGCGCTTCACGGATACCCTTTACAGGTTGGCCGTCAATTTTCATGATAATGTCATCTTCACGAAGACCTGCAAGGGCAGTCGGGCTATCTTGTGCAATGGTGTCTATAATCATACCCTCGCCTACATATCCGCCAAGCTCTTCAGCTTTTTCAGGAGTAACGGACCCAAGGGTGATGAAGCCGTAATCGGCGCGCTGCGCTTCCCCGGTGCGAATAATTTCATCTACGACTTCAATCGCGTCATTCGATTTAATCGAAATGCCAAGGCCGTTACTTTCCCCGGCTCGTGACATGATCATCGCGTTAATGCCGACAACTTCGCCGGAAAGATTATAAAGGCCGCCGCCGGAATTTCCGGGGTTTATGGAGCTATCTGTTTGGATGTAGTTATAAAACCAGTTGCCGATGTGGCGCTGTGTATTTGATACAATTCCAAATGAGGTAGAAAAGGATAAGCCTTGAGGATTACCGATCACCATAACATCATCGCCCTGGCGAACATGGTCGCTGTTACCAAAATTTACACAGCTACGTAATGGTTCGCCTGTATCCAGTTTTAATACTGCAACATCAAGAACAGGATCGGTGCCGACCAAAGTCACTTCATGGCGCTCGCCTTTATTGTTTGTGGCAGAAGGATCGTAAAGGACAACGCTTATGTCAGTTGCACCATCAATGACGTGATTATTTGTAACAATATAGCCGCTGTCTTTATCGACAATAAACCCACTACCCAGTCCGCTGCCGCGACCTGTCGGGTTCTGCATGGTAGGCTGGCCCTGCTTTTGCACTTGTATTAATACAGTGGCTGGAAGAATGTTTTCAATTCTGTCCGGGCGGGACAGGGATGATAAATCTGGCGTATCGCAACTGAACGACATTGTGTTGTTGTCAATATTGGGTGCTGCGTTGTCGTTGCTTTGTGCAAATGATGGTGTTGAGGCGGCGGCTGATATTGCAAATGACATAGCCAAAGGTGCCAAGAATTTCTTGGAGAGGTTCATGATGTTAATCCCTGTTCTAATACTTTTTTTATATTTATTTCAGCATCTTTAAACATGGGAAATCTTTTGTCAAGTTGCCCAAGTATTTTTTTGTAATTTGTTATTGGTTAATGCCATGCGCCGCAATATGGATTTATTTAATCCTTAATAAGGTCGGCTTTTTCATTGCTCCGCTTGCGTGAATCGTCTTTAATCGGATTCATCATGAGTGAAGAAATAGAAAAAAAGACGCCTTACAAGGTGCTGGCGCTGAAATACCGCCCGCAGAATTTTGACGAGTTGATCGGACAGGACGCGCTGGTGCGCACGCTCCGTAATGCCATTGAGACGGGGCGCATTGCCCATGCCTTTATGCTGACCGGCGTACGGGGGGTCGGGAAGACCACCACCGCCCGTATCATCGCTAAGGCGCTGAACTATCGCGGCCCTGATGGCAAATCCGAGCCGACAACAGGCCCGACTGATGATTGCGATCTTTGCAAAGCCATCGCCGAAGACCGCCACCCCGATGTGATTGAAATGGACGCCGCCAGCCGCACCGGCGTCGATGATATCCGCGAAATTCTGGACGGCGTGCGCTACGCACCGACCGAGGCGCGTTATAAAGTCTATATTATTGACGAGGTGCATATGCTCTCCAAGCAGGCTTTCAATGCCTTGCTGAAAACATTGGAAGAGCCGCCGCCGCATGTGAAATTCATCTTCGCCACCACCGAGATTCGCAAAGTGCCGATTACGGTGCTCTCGCGCTGTCAGCGTTTCGATCTGCGCCGCGTTGATTTTGATACGCTCATGACACATTTCAAAAATATCGCGGAAAAAGAGGGTGTAACCGCCGATGAAACTGCGCTGGCCGCCATCAGCCGCACCGCGGACGGCTCTGTGCGCGATGGTTTGAGCCTGCTCGATCAGGCCATAGCCTTGAGCGATGGTCATGTCAGCGAGGAGCAGGTTAAATCCATGCTCGGCCTTGGTGATCGCGGTAAAAATCTCGATCTGTTGGAGCATGTATTGAGCGGAAATGTGGCCGAAGCGCTGGCCATAATGGACGATATTTACAGCGTCGGCGGCGATGCCTCGGTGCTTATTCAGGATTTGCTGGATTTGGTGCATCAACTCACCAAGCTTCGCGCGGTTCCCTCATTGGCGGGGCAGGGCGTGGGCATTAGTGCCGATGAACAAAGCCGCATTGCCGAAATGGCGGGCAGGCTCTCTATGCCAAGCCTTGGCAAAGCATGGCAAATCCTGTTGAAAGGCTTGAACGAGGTCAATATGGCCGCCAACCCGCAAAGCGCTGCGGAGATGGTGATAATCCGCCTCAGCTACGGCGCCGATTTACCAGACCCAAGTGATCTGCTCAAAAAACTGGCAAGCGGCGGCACTGTGTCGGCTCCCTCCGGC
Organism: uncultured Micavibrio sp.; assembly: GCA_963973475.1. Classification (GTDB taxonomy): domain Bacteria; phylum Pseudomonadota; class Alphaproteobacteria; order Micavibrionales; family Micavibrionaceae; genus UBA2638. The sequence goes on along the minus strand of CAXBAL010000149.1, from coordinate 1,265 downwards.
GGCAATGCGGGAACGCCAGCGCCCAGCGGCGGCGGCGTTAGTGCATCCCGCGCCAATCTCAGTGTAGCATCGTCCAATTCAGGGCGAGCCGCCGTGGCCGTTGCGCCGCAAACCCATATTGACACCGAAGTGGCGCTCGCGGGTGAAAATATTCGTGATCTTGAGGGCATCGTGCAATTGCTGGAAGATGCCAATGAAATGGTGTTGGCGGGGCGCGTTTATCAGATGCTCCATCTGGTGCGGCTGGAACAAAAGGCCGAGACCTACCGCCTCGAGGTGCGCCCACAAGATACCGCGCCGGATGATTTGCTCACCAATCTCTCCCGTGCATTGCGGAGCCTGACTGGCAAAGCGTGGATGATTTCCCCGGTAGAATATGGCGGGGCGCCGACCTTGGCAGAAAAGGCGCAAGCCCTATATGATCAGGAGCTGATCAAAATTAAAAACCATCCCCTCATGAAAGAGGTGTACGCACACTTCCCAGAGGCGGAAATAATCGACATACAACAGATCAAAGAGTAAAGGACGATATATAATGATGAACTTCCAGAAAATGATGCAACAGGCCCAGCAGATGCAATTCAAAATGCAGGAAATGCAGGAAAAGCTCGGCGATATCGAGGTCGAGGGTCAATCCGGCGGCGGCCTAGTGAAAGTACAGATGAGCTGTAAGGGCGAAGTGCTCGGCATGAATATTGATGCCGGTATCATCAGCACCGACGACAAGGAAACCATGGAAGATCTGATCGTTGCCGCCTTGAATAACGCCAACGCCGCCAAAGACGAGCGTGTTAAATCCGAAACCGAAGTCATGATGAAAGACCTTGGCCTTCCTGCCGGAACACAACTTCCCGGCGTTTAAGGGGCAGTTCATGAGACTAGCGACATGGAATATCAATTCGGTGCGCTTGCGCGCGCCGCTGGTGAAAAAACTGGCCGAGATGCGCAGCCCCGATATTATTTGCCTGCAGGAAACCAAAACCCCTGACGAGCATTTCCCGCTGGATGCTATGCGCGAGGCGGGCTACGAGCATATCCATTTTCACGGTATGAAAGGCTATAATGGTGTGGCCATCCTCTCGAAGCTGCCCTTTGTCGCCAATGATATTCATCACCGCTGCGGGCGCGAGGATTGCCGCCATATTGCGGCCAGCTTCGAAGGCTTCGAAGTGCATAACCTTTACATACCCGCCGGTGGAGATGAGCCTGACCCCGAGATCAACGATAAATTCGCGCACAAGCTGGACTTTATCGATGAAATGAGA
>CAXBAL010000148.1:0-5768 GCA_963973475.1 uncultured Micavibrio sp. | reverse complement strand
GCCGTAGCCTATAATGAGGGCCCCATCGCCTTCCGCTACCCACGCGGCGAAGGCATCGGCATCACCTTGCTCGAGCGCGGCGAAGTGCTGGAAATCGGCAAAGGCCGCATCGTGCACGAGACCAAAACCAATGTCTGCGAGCAACGCGACGTGGCTATATTATCCTATGGCGGACGTTTGCAAGAGGCACTAAAAGCCGCCGAAGCGCTGGAGGCCGAAGGAAGGTCCGTCACGGTGGCCGATGCGCGCTTCGCCAAACCGCTCGATGAAGCCCTCATCGACCGCCTTGTCGATACGCATCACACCGTGATCACGATAGAGGAAGGCTCCTCCGGCGGCTTCGGCTCCTTCGTGCTCGAATACCTCGCCCGCACCGACCAGCTCGGCAAGACCCGCATCAAAACCATGCACCTCCCCGATGTCTTCCAAGACCAAGACGCCCCCGACAAGCAATACGAAGAGGCGGGTTTGGATGTGAAGGCAATTTTAAAAGTGCTATAGGCTCCACCTAATCTTTAACGCATCTTTAGAAGGTAAGTGCCTTTTAGGAAACCTAATTCTAAGCCCGGAGAAACGCTGGTATTCAGTATCTTTAAGGCGCTTATCAATAAAAACCGTGTAATTATCTGCATGAATTTTTATAAGCCCTTTGTCAAATAATGTATGAATATCTGCCCTTAAAAGTATTCCGTTTTCAGGATGATTTGTATGCTTACCATCGTAAGGAAGTATATGCGCGGCCTCTAAAACATCTATAGCTGCTGTGCCCGTAATTGCGCATCTACCTTCGTATATTTCAAGTAAGGTATTTCTAAATACTGGCTGTCCTTCTCGCAGACTAATTGCCCTTAAAACAAGTTTTTTAGCGCTCTCTATGTTAATAGGTTCATAAGGTTCATGATCAAATACCGCTTGGGAATTATCATTTAAATAAAGGGATTTATCAAATTCACTAGAAGCGATGTATTTATTAAATATCAGATTTCCCGCATTACCCAATTCATAGCAATAACCCTGATTCTTCTTGCCAAGGCTTGTGAATGGGCAATACTTGTCCGGAAGCATGTATTTAACTTCTTCGTATATTTTATTGACCTTTAAAGGATTGTCCAAAAGCCTGTATTCCACTTCGACTTTATACCCTAAGCCATCCCAGCCAGCGAGAGAGTTTGGAGCCTCAACTATACAGAAAGGCTTAATAGCCTTAGCAAATGCTGTTAACTGGTTGCCAACAGATACAAAAATAATGTCACCAATGTTGATATCTTTTAATATTTCCCAGTGGTGCTGAGTATTTCCACCTTTATCTTTTTGTGGGGCCCATAAATAATTGCTTAACATTCCATTTTTTGAAGGCAACCAAGTGCCATCTCGCAATTTATATTTATCCTGTTTATTGACCCAGAAAAATTTCATTTAATTATACTACCAGAAGTAATAACTACAGCAACCCAGAGTTGCCAGCATTGACAAATTAGGAATTATATCCTATATTGCAATGTCGTTTCAACTAACACGGAGACCGACATGACGAACCCTACCTTCCCCACCGACACACGCAGCCCCGCCGAAGAACACCCCAACCCGCTGGGCATTCCCGACGATTTGCCCGTACATCTGGTGATTAAGGAGCTGTGCAACGATTTGGCGCGGAGCCTGCAAACACAGCGCGATGACATCAGCGTACTGGGCGAGCAGGTGCAAATCCTGAACGGCCTGTTCAACGCCACGCTGGCCGAGCGTCTCAATATGGGGAAACAGCGCTATGACAGTGACGATGTGATGAATCGCGGCTGGCTCGAGCTTGCCTTGAAAATCCAGAAGCAATGCATGGACACGGTGCGCACCCGCCAAGCCTCGGAATACATGGAATCCCTGCGTGATTTAAACGCTCTGAAAATCCACACCCGCCCCACCCCGTAAAATGAGCGAATGAAGTGAGTAAGTCCAAAAACTATCTTATATCAATGACTTATCTTTTATAACAAAGGCTTTACCACAGATGCACACAGATAAACACAAATTGGAGATTAAAAAATCCGTGTCTATTCGTGTTCATCTGTGGTTATAAAAAATTGGAAATACAGGATGCCCAATCCCCCAAAAAAACGCCGTGCTTGGCCGCAAAAGCGCCGAGAAGCACAAGCCGCGCGGTGCAAGGCCGCCAAGCCATCGCGCCATTCCACAGGCCCCAAAACGCGTGCGGGTAAGGAAACCGCCTGCCGCAATGCCACCAAACACGGGCTGCGGAGCGCGGAGGTTACAGCGCTCCGCGCGCTGCTCAGGGTGCAGGCGGCGCGGCTCAAATCACTTGCGCAGAGTAAAATCCCGCCGCCGTGACGCTTTTTCTTAGGCACGCGGGCAAAATATGATAGTAATAGCCCTCTTGAGAGAAAAACGAGACATTAAGCGTAGATGAGTTTAGTTAAACCCACGATAGTCATTTTCGATATGGACGGCACCTCTGTGCGGCACCTGAACCCCGCCATATTGCATGTGCTGGAGAAGCTGGATGACGGCGCGTACCGCGTGAAGAAGTCGTTTGATAAGCTTTTGCGCCGTGACAAAAAAGCGCTGTTCGTGAGCGAGGCCGAGGAGGCCTATCACAACCGCAAAAAGCCGCGCCTTCTGGTGCATCGCGCCATTCACAAATTCCGCCGCAAACCCGTCGAACAAATCGTGGAGCCCTGCCCCGGAATCTATCAGGTGCTGGAACTGCTCAAGGCCAACAACATCCCCACTGCGATTGTGAGCAACGGTCTCGGCAAAGGCTACGGCCATGAAATTATGGAGACATTTAATTTCGGGCAATATTTCGATGCAATGTTGTTCCGCGAGGACATCCACAATTCCAAACCGCATCCCGAACCGATCTTGCTGGCGCTCAAGCGCCTACTCGGCGAAGGCCGCGAACCCGCCGAGGGCGATGTGATCTGGTATATCGGGGATCGCCACAAAGACATCACCGCGAGTTACGAAGCCAACAAGCTCGTGCCCGCGCTGATCCAGCCCCTTGCATACGGCGTAAACGCGACCGCGGCCGTGATCGAAAAAGGTATCGGCGCCGATCACATTATCCTGAGCTATTTTGATCTGCACACGCGGCTGCGGAAATATTTTTCCGGCGAGCCGATTAAAAATCCGGCCACCGAGTTCGGCGAGAAGATCGTGGATGATGTGAAATCCATGATCCGCTCGATCGGGCATAAGAAGTAGAGCGCCCTAGCGTACGCGTAGCGGTTCATACACCGCAACCCCGCCGGAATCATGGCTCACCACCGCCGCCTCGATCAACGGCCTGAACGGCGCAATCAAATCACTCTGGAACCCGGGCTGCTCGAGGGGTGATCCCCCCTCACCGCTCAGAAGTGCAATCAACTCCTCAAACGGATTTTTCGGCTTCGGGAAAATTTGCACGTAAACGTCATCGCGGCTCTCACCGCCGTTTAGAACGGCTGCGTAATCAATCGCGTCCATCAAACCGCCGAACTGGTCGGCCAAACCGACATCAATCGCGCGCGTGCCGCTCCAGACGCGACCCTTTGCGATCAGATCAACCTGCATCGGGCTCATATCGCGGCCTTCGGCAACGCGGGTGATGAAGTTCTCATAGACGTTATCCAGCATCGCATTCATGCGCTCTGCACCGGATTCATCAAAGGTGGAATTCATCGACCACATATCGGCATTTTCGCCCCATTGAACGCTTTCCCAGTTCAGCCCGATTTTCGTCCATAGATCTTGCAGCGAGAATTTCCCGCCGACAACACCGATCGAGCCGGTAATCGTGGTCGGAGAGACGAAGATTTGATCGGCATGCGCGGCGATCCAGTATCCACCGGACGCGGCCGTATTGCCCATGGAAACGATAACGGATTTGCCCTGCATCTGCGCCTTATCCAGCGCGCGCAAAATGGCTTCGGACGCGGCTGGCGATCCGCCTGGACTATCAACGCGCAACACAATCGCATTAATGTCCGGATCAGCGGCAGCATCCAGAATTGCGGGCGCAATATCATTGGACGCGGCCATAGATCCCGGCGCGCCGGCGTTATCACTGACGATTGCGCCAACTGCATAAACGAGCGCAACGCCTCCAGCGGTTTTGGCCGCTCTGGTTTCCTTTGCTATTTTGCCCTCTTCATTGATGCGCAAACCGACATGTTGGATGTAACTTTCGAGCGAGCGGAAAGCGACATCATCGCTCTGCGGATCGCCGCTCACTAGTTCTTTGACCTGCTCGATCATAACATCGGCGTAATCCATGTGGTCGATCAATCCGGCTTCCAATGCTTCAGGCGCGGTAAACAGACCTTGATTGACGAGTTCGGTAAAGCGCTCTTCGCTAATCTCGCGGTCTTTGGCAATCTCGCTAACGAGGCGGTCGCGGATATCATTGACCAGCACAGTGATCGTCTCGCGGTTGGCGGGACTCATACTCTCATTGGTGAGGCTTTCATAGGCGGTTTTATATTCCTTGCGCTGGAAGAATTGCGGCGTCACGCCGATTTTATCCAGCGTCTCGCGGGCGAAAGGCTGCTCGGCATTGATACCGGAAATCATCACAACGCCCATTGGCTGCATCCACAGCTCATCAAAGCTGGAGGCCAAAAAATAACGCCCAAGACCGGAACCGGGACCGCCGAACGAGGTCGAATAAATGCGCGTAAATTTACCGCTTTCCTTGAAATCGAAAATCGCGGCGCGGATTTCCTCGACTTGCGCGCTAGAAAACGCGCCATCACGCATGCGCGCAACAATACCTTTCACGCGCGGATCATCCTTGGCGCTTTCGATGGCGGAAATATAATGACGAAGCGTTACGCTTCCATCACCAAACGGGTTGGTCAGCGTGGCTGCGGGTGGAAGCTCGCGGATTTCGCCTTCAAATTCCAGCACCAGAACCATCTGGTTCGGCAAGGGCTGAACATCTTCCTGCATGAACGAATTCAGAATAAAAGAGCTCATAATTAACGAGAAGATGACCAAAAACCCGAGCGCCATCGCGCCCCGCTTAATCGCACCCCAAAGGATCGGCAGCACTTTCCATTTAATCTTCGGCTTTTCAACCGTTTTTGGCACAGGCGAAGAAAATAAAGGACGCGGCTTGTTCCACTTATAACGCGGCATGATCTGGCTCTCTTTGTATTATAAATCCAGAGAGAGTTTATACGATCAGGCCACGAAAGGAAATACAGAGTTCTTGACAGTCTTCGGGATAACATTTAGTCATAACACCAAAGATATTATCAATAGGATAAATGCATGACCGATACTAATTGGAAAAAATTAAAAAACAATCTGCGCGGCGCTGCCTTTTCGGATGCTGTTATAGATGCGCTAGAAAACGAAACGATTTCAGCGTTGGAAGCCAAAGCATTTTTAAATTCCAATAACGAGGCTTACTGCCTCATTCTTACGAAACTGGAAGAAACCTTGAAAGATGCCTTTCAAAAATATACGGGGATTGCCTATCCCGAGCATGTTCGGGATGGAATGGAAAAGGTTGCTTACGAAGCCATATGCAGTTTTTTTGAAAATGATAAAGAAAAGTACGGTCCGTCATTTAATATGTTCATTGGCGAAACGGAGATACTGGTTGCCACCGAACAGGCGGTTAAAGAACTTGGACTAAATCCGGCAGAGCTTGCAAACACCACCCTTAGGTTGCCGGCCAAGACGAAGTCAACTGAGTTGGAATCACCCGCGCTCGATTAATATCACTACCAGTTATAAACACTGCGCCTTATGCCGTAGCCAATGATCGG
>CAXBAL010000147.1:0-5798 GCA_963973475.1 uncultured Micavibrio sp. | reverse complement strand
CGCTCCAGGACAGTTTTGCCAAGCTCATCGGCGTAGACCACCCCGATACCAACAACCGTGCCAGCGCAAAATCCCGACGCAAAAACGCTTGCCAAGGCAAGTTGTGATGTCTTTATCAATTTTCGCAAGGGTAGCGTTTCCGGCGCGGCATAACCCGGAGCAGGCTTGTTTGCAAGAGTAAGGGGGAGCAACGCCAGAGAAACCAGTACGGAAATCAGGACGAACAGGCCGATATCGTCAAGCGGCGCCAGATTAACCAAAAACTGTCCGATAAAGAGCGAGCTGTGTAGGACGAAAATATAAATACCGAAGGTCAGCCCGCGCAGGCGGTTGGTTGCAATCGAGTTCAGCCAGCTCTCGGTAACAATAAAGAGACCGGCAAAGCTCATACCGCTGAATATGCGTATTAACCCCCAAAGCCATGGATCAACAAATACGCCATGTAAAAGAATGGTGGTGGAAGCAATTGATGCGAGCGCTGCATATACCCTGATATGGCCTACAGAAGCGATGATTTTCGGTGTAACATAACACCCCAAGAGGAACCCTGCATAGTAGAGCGACATCACGATACCCGTGATAAAGATGGGGAAGCCTTCCATATTGGCGCGCAGACCCAACAAAGTCCCTTGTAGGCCATTGCCCATCATAATCATGCTTAGTCCCAGAAAGAGTGGCCAAGCTAATAATAAGGTTTGTCGGATTTCGCGGCTAATCATTGTAGTGCTTTTTTGAATTTGATATAATGGTGACTTATACCCTATAGGGTTTATTGATTACAAGGACTTGGTGATATGAAATTTGCAAAACTGTTTTTATTTATTGCGCTATTATCGCCATTTTTATTTGTACAGACCGCAGACGCCCGTATATCGGCATTTGCAACAAAGCAAAGCGAGCGGCAATTCGGCATATCACCCGGCTTTATGGCCCCTCATGATTTAAGCGGTGTCGATCAAAACGAACGGAAGGTTAATTTACAAAAACTGAGCGGTAAGAACGGCATTGTTCTTTATTTTGTGCGCTCTGCGAATTGGAGCAAACACTGTATCCTTCATTTGGAAAATATTTCACGCCGCGGTTCTATTATCGAAGATGCCGGGTATAATATTGTTGTCGTGAGTAATGAAAGTGTTGGGGCACTGGCGCGCTTTACGCGGAAGTATGATTTTCCCTATCCCATGATTGCCGATACAAATTCCGAGATAATCAGAGCCTTCGATATTATGAACGAAGCCTATTTGCCAAAAACTTCTTATTATGGCGTGGCTCATCCGGCAATCTATATCATCGGCAGTGACGGGCTGGTTATTGATAAATTCTTCAATACTGATATCTCAATTCGCCCTAATGTCGATGAAATCCGGACGGTTGTAGATATTTTGGGGGATTACACCCCGGTAACAAATGCTACGGAATGATGGTTTTTGAGTAACATTCTTCCCCTATATTGCTCTGCAAAACAACATTATTTGCATTTTTATCTTTTTTGAGGTAATGTCCTTGCATTCAATATGAACGAGGAGAACGATCATGAAAGCATGTGCAACGGCATCAGGTGGCGTAATTTTTATCCCCGAGGCTTTGGGGCGTAAACAGACTAGAAATTCCAATGATAATGCAGAGCAATCAGGTGCGGCGCGCCAGAATAAATAGGCCTGCAAATTTATTTAGATAATTAAGATGCGGTTCCATTGGGGCCGCATTTTTTCATGGGATTTATGAGTGTTTTTAAAAAACTGTGATTGAAGCCAAAAAAACCTTGTTTTTTGCAGTGCATCACATTAGTTATGACCCGTGTGTAATTTTAAATGCTTACAGAACTAAAGGCCGTAATAATGAATTTATCCAAAATAAAAATTGGTAATAACATTCCCGAAGAAGTGAATATGATCGTTGAAAATCCGCTGGGCGGCATTCCGGTTAAATATGAGCTTGATAAAGATGCGGGAGCGATGTTTGTTGACCGCTTTCTTCATACCGCCATGACATACCCGGGCAATTATGGTTTCATACCGCACACTTTGTCAGGCGATGGGGATCCTGTTGACGTTCTTGCCATAGGCCGCACACCTGTTATGCCGGGCGCCGTTATGCCTGTGCGCCCTGTCGGCGTTTTATTGATGGAAGATGATGGCGGTCAGGATGAAAAGATCATCGCTGTGCCCGCACCGCAAATTCACCCATATCATGATAATGTGAATGATTACATGGATATCCGTGAAGTTAGCCGCGCCCAGATCGAGCATTTTTTCAGCCATTACAAAGACCTTGAAAAGGGCAAATGGGCCAAAACACTTGGCTGGCGCGGCAAAGATGTCGCGCATCAAATGATCCTTGATGGTATTGAGCGCGCGAAAAAGGCCGAAAAGGAAAAGGCCGCTTAAATTACGGCATTATATACGAGAATCTAAAGGGCGCTTCATTGGCGCCTTTTTTTATAGCGAGAATTTATCCAGCACCACAACATTGTCGTAACCCAGAGCACTTAGATATTCTGCCGCCTGAACGCTGCGTACATTTCCGGCGCAGACGAAGGCGAGCAATTTGTCCTTGGGCAATTCTTCGTGGCGTGCTGGGATTTCCGAGACCTCGATATGGAGCGCGCCATTAATCGGATCGGCCTCGATCTCGCCGCGTGTGCGGACATCGACGATAATGTGATCTTTGGGCTTTAAGGCTTCCATGCTGAGCATTTCGATCATATTCTTTTGGTCCTTTTCTTTGGGATGTGTCCAGTTTTCGCCCGCTTTGGTGCAATGGGCGCAGTCGGGATCTTTCGTAGCGGTTATGGTTTGCAGACGGTGGTTTTTGAAATCGAAGCTCAGGAAATCGCCGGGGCTTGCGCCCTCTAGGTCTGCGAGGAATAAAATGGCCATATGCGCCTCGTATAAGCCTGTTAAGCCCGCAGCTGTGCCGAGAACGCCCGCCTCGTTACAATTGCGCGCATCACCGGGCAGGGCGGGAAAGAGGCAATGGTAGCAGGGTTTATCGGCGGCGAAGCCTGCAAAAAGACCGCATTGGCCCTCATATTGATTCACACTGGCACCGATCAGCGGCGTTTTGGTTATTATAGATAACTCATTTAGGAAGCTTTTGGTCTCGAAATTATCGCTGCCATCAAATATCAGATCGAATTTTTGCGGGAGTACGGTCGAGGCGCTCAGGCGCTCTGGTACAGCCGAGACAATAATGTGCGGGTTTAGCGCGCTGGCGTACTCCCCTGCGATTTTGGCTTTGCTGCGCCCTTTATCCGCGGTTTTGAAGATGGTCTGGCGGTGTAAATTGGTCAGATCAATACTGTCTTCATCGTAAATGGTGATGTGGCCGATGCCCACGCCAGCCAGATAGGGCAGGGCGGCAGCGCCGAGCCCGCCCGCACCGACCATGAGCAGTTTTGTCTTTTTAAGCCGCAGTTGCGCCGCGATATCGAAATCGGGCAGAGACAAGTGACGCTGATAGCGACTGAGTTCATGCGGGGCGATGGGTGGTATGTCGTTGGCGCTCACTGCTATACCTAACCTTGCGTATCCTGATGCCAGAACGGACGGTCGATTAGGGGTGTGGAGGGGGAGGCGCTTTCCTGCTGCGCAATAATACCTGATAAATAGCCTGCGCGACCGGCCTCTATACCTCTGGCGAAAGCGCCCGCCATTGTGGCCGGATTGGCGGCCTTGGCCACAGCCGTGTTGAGTAAGACGGCATCATAGCCCATTTCCATCGCCGCCGCCGCGTGGGACGGCGCGCCGATGCCCGCATCAACCACCAATGTTAAATTCGGGAAGCGCTGGCGGAGTTGCTTAAGGGCGTAAATATTGTTTAAACCGCGGCCAGAGCCAATCGGCGCACCCCACGGCATCAGGATTTTGCAGCCTAGATCGGCCAGCGATTGCCCCAAAACCAGATCATCTGTCATATAAGGGAAAACATCGAAGCCCTTCTCGATAAGGATTTCCGTAGCCTTGAGCAATTTGAACGGGTGGGGTTGTAGCGTGTAATCATCGCCGATGACCTCCAGCTTTATCCAGTTGGTGCCAAAAACCTCCCGCGCCATTTCGGCGGTAGTTACGGCGTCCTCCACCTCATGACAGCCCGCGGTATTGGGCAGAACTGGCAGGTTGAATTCCTTAATAATATTCCAGAATTGCTGGCCTTTTCCGGCGGCATTTTCACGGCGTAGGGATACGGTCAACAGGCCAGGTTTAGAGGCCTCTATCGCACTGCGGAGATCTTCCGGCGAAGGGTAGCTGGCCGTGCCCAGAAACAGGCGCGATTGCAGTATTGTATCGCCAATGGATAAAGTGTTGATGTTTGCGATCTTACCCATGCGGTTTATCCCCCCTGCATCGGGGCGACAATTTCGATCATGTCGCCATCATCCATAAAGGTTTCTGCCCAATTTCCCTTGGGGATATGCGTGCGGTTTTTGGCGACCGCTATCATCATGCCGATAACTTCTTCCTGTTCCAGCACGTCATAAAGATTAAGCGGAGCCTCGAAGTTCTTCGGTTGTCCGTTGATTGTCAGGTTAATTTGTTTTTTGTCCATGGGTCAGTAACGTCCAATGCTTATTATCTTTGCCTTGAATATAATCCGCGATCGCACGCGCCATCAGCGGGCTGAATAAAAAACCATGGCGGAACAAGCCATTTGCGCGGATTATATTGTCCTCAACTTCTATACGCGGCAGATTATCAGGATATGCGGGGCGAATGCCAGCGTTAAGTTCGATAATTTCCGCCTCGCCAAAGCTGGGGTGCAGGGAATAGAGCGCGCTTAAAAGCTCCAGCGCGGATCGCAAAGAAACATGCTTTCCCTCATCGCTTTCAATGATCGTCGCGCCGATCATAAACACATTATCTGGGCGCGGTACAATATAGAGTGGGTAGCGCGGATGCATCAGGCGCACGGGACGCGTGAGCTTGAAATCCGGATTGCGTACAATGGCAATCTCGCCCTTCACACCACGCAGATTGGTAGCTTTAGTCCCCAATCCGCGGGCATCAATAATTATATCGGCATGCAAATGATCCGGCTCAACGGCATTTTCTACAATTAGAATTTTATCCTTTAGCGCGCCGCTTAGCGCAGCAATAGCCCGCCGCGGCTCTATATGTGCTTCCTCTTGCAAAAATATGCCGGATTTAAACTTATCCGGCAGGGCAGGCTCTATGGTTTGCGGGGCTTTACGCTCCTGAATGTCTGATGGCAAATGGGCGGCAAACCGCTCAAGCGCATGGCGGTCTTCGGGATGGGAGATTAGAAGGCTGCCCGATTGCTCAAAGCCGCAATCCAGTGGATTGTCGCGCCAAATCTCGACGCTCGCCAGTCCGGCCTCCACCCAGCGCATATCCATATGCTCAATCTCGCTGTAAGGGGCCAGCATGCCTCCGGCCATCCAGCTCGCATTAACGGCGTGAAGCCCTAATGGGTCATAAAGGGTAATTTGGAGGGTTTGATTGGCTTTTTTTGTGCTTAGGAGTTCATAAGCGCTATAAAGCCCCATAATTCCCGCGCCAAGAATGGCTATGTTTTTTGTATCATTCATAATTATCCATGCCCGCGTCAAACTTTATTCGTTTGCTCTTTTGGCCTTTAATTCTGTTGAAATATGGTGCTTCAACCCAAGCGAGTCAATCTATTACGCTTAACAGCCGTGTCCTTGATAATACGAGTAGTAAAAAATAATCACGCTTTCCCTTGACCCGCGTTCAGTGAAGGCTTATATAAGGTGCTTATCTTGTCGCGGGATGGAGCAGCCCGGTAGCTCGTCAGGCTCATAACCTGAAGGTCGTAGG
>CAXBAL010000146.1:0-5833 GCA_963973475.1 uncultured Micavibrio sp. | reverse complement strand
CGGGGTCAAGTTCGATATCAAAGCTGATGATAATGCTCATGCCGCTGCGGCGGGGGCGCAGGGCATGCATGCCGTAGACGCCTTTGAAATTCTCGACGATGGAGTGGATGGTCTCGCGTTTCTCTTCCTCGATCTCACGGTCCATGAGCATATCGGCGGCCTTTTGCCCGACCTCATAGCCCGTCCAACCGATATAGAGCGCAATCACAAAGCCGAGCAGGCTATCGGCCCAGATCATACCGGTGAAGTAATGGAAGGTGAGGCCGACAATTACCGCGCCGTTGATCAGGACGTCATTCATGTAATGGCGCTGGTCGGCCTCAAGCGCGAGTGACTGTGTTTTTTCGATGGCGCGTTGCTGCACGCGTACCAAGATTAAACTTAGGATTACGGCAATGACCGACACGGCTATGCCAAGAAAATGATGGGTGATGTCTTCGGGGCGCAGCAGGCGGCGGGCAGATTCAAAAACAAGGAATACGCTGGCGCCGATTAGGAATGAGGCTTGCAGCATCGCCGAGAAGCCCTCGACCTTGCCATGGCCGAAACGGTGGTCTTTATCGGCGGGCATCAGGGAAATGCGGATGCTGGCCAATGTTATCAGGGAAATTACACCATCCCCAATCGTGTCGGTGAGTGAGCCGAGGAGCGCCGCCGAACCACTGAGATAATAGGCACCCGCCTTGATGATAACCAGAATAAAAACAGTGCCCAGCGCCCAATAGGCGGCAAAAAGCGAATGCTTGCGCGCGCCAGCGGTGTAGTCTTCGGCCTCATCGTTCTTGTATATCATTTCTTCGGTTTTTTCGGTTTTTTACGACTTTTAATCGCTTCGATTTTCTCATCAAAGACACGGGAAATGGAATAAAGGAATTCGCCGTGCAAGTCCACCGTATCTTCGACGCCGATTTTGTCGAAATTTTCCTCCAGCCAGTTTTTCATGGTCTGCCGCCCCAAATCGCGCAGTTTTTGCAGGAAATCCCAATCGGAATCGAACTTGCTGGAAACCCCAAGACCTTGCAGGGCTTCATCGGCGCGGATGGAGTGCACCAGTAAATCCTTGAAATCGTCCTGATATTCTTCCTTGAGCATCTTGTTCTCGACCAGTTTTTTCACAAAAGAGATCGAGCGCATTTCCTTCAGCAGCGAGCCATTGAACGAGATTTCATTGATGCGGTCGATTATTCCCGCCGCGTCAGTCGGTGTTTCGGGAATTTCGATCGGGTTGATATGCACGATCATCAGATCATTGCTTTTGGTGTCGTAATAGAGCGGGAACAGCGCGGGATTGCCCGAATAGCCGCCGTCCCAGTAATCCTCGCCATCAATATTAACCGCCTTGAACACGTAAGGCAGGCAGGCAGAGGCCAGCACCACATCCATGCTGAGTTCATCAATGGTGAATATGCGAACTTTTCCGGTTTTGACATGGGTGGTGCTGATATAGAGCTTAATGCAATCGCAGGCCTTTATGGCTTCAAAATCTATGACTTTTTCCAGCACGTCTTTAAGCGGATTAAAATCAAACGGGTTGGTTTGATAGGGCGAGAACATGCGCGTAAAACTGTCCATCGCGAAATAGAACGGATTTTCCCCGCCGAAGAAATTCTTCCCCAGCATAAAATTCTCCCACGGGGTATTTTTGAACGGAGAATAGCCTGTCCCGCCATAATCATGCACTTTCCACCAGAAATCATGCAGAATCTCACGCGCCTTTTCTGGGCCGCCTAGTTGCAGCCCATAAGCGAAGGCGCAAGCATTCATAGTTCCTGCGGAGGTTGCGCTAATGGCCTCGACATGTAAACGGCCATCTTCCAGCAGATAATCCAGCACGCCCCACGTGAACGCTCCGTGTGAGCCGCCGCCTTGCAGGGCGAGGGTGATGGTTTTTTGTCCGGGTTGCGGGGTGTATTTTTTATCGCTCATGGCTTTAATATAAACGCTGGCGGCGCAAAGGGAAATGATAAGATTTTAACGGCACATATTGAAGCGCCCCATATCGAGATGGAAATGATTGGCATGAGCCGCGTTGTAATCGGGGCCAAGCACGCCGCGGAATATATCGCACGAACCATTACGAATAGCGCGCAGGAAGCGGGATTTATCTGTGCCCTTGCCCCAATCATTCAGCACCGAAACGCGCTCGCCGTTTTCCAGCCTGAAGCCGCCGATATCAATGGCATTGGCGTGTGCGTGCTGGCTGCGGCGGGACGAGCCGGCAATATTGCGGCAATTGAAGATGCCCATATGGTCGATGCGTGAAATGCCGCTGCCAAGATGTTCCCGCGCGGCAGGCTCCACCACATTTTCTTCCCACATCACCAGCGCGGCGGCCATGCGGCAGGTGGGGCGCACAGGGGCGGAATAGGGATATTTGCTTTGATCCAACACCACGCGGTCTTCCAGCGCACAGCCATTGGCGGTTTCATCGGGCAAGAGACGATACTCCACCTCGGCGGCATTGAGCGCACCAGTGCAAAGCTGCATATCGCTGTAGAGATGCGAGAGCTTGTATTCGGTGAACATACCGATCTCGCCGCGCAGGTTTATACGGCTCCACGGGTTGTATTGATCGGGCAGGCCAAGCTGTTCCAGCCACGTGCCGTGTTCGGGTTTTAGGGTGAGTGCGCCCACCGGAATCGCCAGTATCAAGGCGAATATGAGTATGCGTATAAAGGATTTCACCTAATATTATATAGGTCTAATGGAGCGCGGATAAAGCCTTAGGCGGTTTTCATCTCTTCGAGTTCCAGCCAGCGTGTCTCGTAGCGATCCAGTTTGGCTTTGGACTCTTCTAGTGCTTTAACGGCCTCGTGGAAGCCATCGGCATCACGGCTGTAGAAATCCGGGTCGGCCAGTTGATCGTTTAAGGCTTCGATCTCGCTTTCGGCCTTTTTGATCTTGGTGGGGAGCTGTTTGTATTCATGCTCTAACTTATATGTCAGGCGCGTGCGGGATTTAGCCGGGCCCGGCGCGGCGTAGGTGGCTGGCTCGTTATTTTGTGTCTCATCGGGCTTGGTGGGCGCAGTTTGTTTGGGTTTAGGCGCGCTGCCTGATTTTTTCTGCGCTTTCTCAGCATCTTCGGCCTGTTTTTTGGCCAGATAATCGCTGTAGCCACCGATTTGGATATCAACCTCGCCTTGGCCCTCGAAGGCCATGATTTTGGTGACGGTCTGATCAAGGAAATCGCGGTCATGCGAGACGATGATTAGCGTACCCTTATAATTAGAAAGGATTTCTTCCAACATATCGAGCGTGTCCATGTCCAGATCGTTGGTCGGCTCGTCAAGGATCAAACAGCTTTTCGGGTTGGCCAAAATGCGCGCCAGCATCAAGCGGTTTTTTTGGCCGCCGGAAAGCTGGGAGACTTTATCCTGCACGCGGGACGGGTCGAACATGAAGTCCTTTAGATATCCGCACACATGGCGTTCCTTGCCCATCACATTGATGTAGTCATTGCCGGTGGGAGAAAGCACTTTTTTCAGCGAGTCTGTTGGCTCTAGATCGGAGCGTTTTTGGTCGAAGTACGAAAATTCCAGTTCTTTGCGAACTTTAACACGACCCTGATCGGCCTCAAGCTCACCAATGAGCAATTTTAAGAAGGTCGTTTTGCCAGAGCCGTTTTTGCCGATAATGCCGATGCGCTCGCCGCGCTGGATGCGGGTGGAGAATTTCTCCAGAATGGGAATGACCTTGCCCTCTTCACTGGTGAAGCTTTTATGGACATTGTAAAACTCGGCCACGACTTTGGAATGCTGGTCGATTTCTTTGGGCGCCTTGATGTTGATTTTCTGCGTGGCACGGCGGTATGCGGCCTCATCAGCTTTCAATTGATCACGCATTTCCTTGACCTGTTCAAGGCGGCGGACATTGCGTTTAACGCGCGCTTTTACGCCGCGGCTCGCCCACGCGACCTCAAGGCCGACTGATTGCTTACGGTTTTTCAGCTCACGTGCTTCTTGCTCAAGAAGCTCATCTGACCATTCCTCGAAATATCTAAAGCCGCGCGGGGACACTCGCAGGCCGCCGCGATCCAGCCAGAACACCTGATTGGTGATGTTGGACAGGAATGTGCGGTCGTGGGAAATAACGAGCAAGGTGCCGCGGTAATTGTTCAAATACCCCTCCAGCCATTCAATGACCTCGAGGTCAAGGTGGTTGGTTGGCTCGTCGAGTAATAGTATATCCGGCTCTTCTACCAGCGCACGTGCTAAACCTGTACGGCGCAGCTGTCCGCCCGAGAGTTTGGTCATATAGGCTTGTGGGTCGATTTGCAGGGCTTCGGTGACGATATCGACTTTATAAGCGTAAAGCTCTTTCTCCTCGTCCTTGATTTCCTCGAAGATATAATCGAAGACGCGCACGCCTTCTTGTGGGACGATGTCTTGTTTCAGGTAGCCGATGGTCAAACCAGGCGCTTCCCAACGGTCACCCTCCATCATATCCTGCGTACCTGTGATAATATTCATTAGCGTGGTCTTGCCCGCGCCGTTTTTTCCGACCAGCGCGATGCGCGTGCCTTCATGAACATTGAAAGACAGGTTTTCGAATACGGGCGTTTCTGTGTAACGCACGAGCGCATCTTTGACTTGTAAGAGAAGTGGTGGCGGCATAGGCGGAGTTTTACCTGTGATTAAGTTTAAGTGCAAGCGGATAGTTTTGGAACTCTTTAAGATGTTAAGATGTTGGTAGGGTTAGATAAGAAACTAATATCTCGAAACTAAGGAGAAGAGAATTATGAAATTGTTGAAAATGATGATGATGGGTGTTTTTCTGGCGGGTACGCCAGTGCTATTGACAGCTTGTGAAGATGAAACCCAGCTTGAAGAAAGCATGGAAGAAGCCGGTGACGAAATTGAAAACGCAACGGACTAATACTTACAACGATTCAACCACAAAGGAGGATGAAATGGCTTTACAAGGAACGCAAGATTCACTGCTGGGCGATCTGTTCAAGATAATCTTGGCTGTGATTTTACCACCGTTAGGCGTCCTCATTGAGGTTGGTCTGACCAAGCATTTTTTCATTAACATCGTGCTGACTATATTGGGCTTTGTGCCGGGTATCATTCATGCCGTCTATGTTATTGCGAAACATTAATTTGTAAGATTGCTTATGAAATTTTAGAGCGTCGATCATTGTGATCGGCGCTCTTTATTCTTGTTCGCTTTCGTCCATAAGCAAGGCGTCATTAAATTCTATTGTCCCGTCATCGGATTTTGTGAAGGCGCCTGCAAAGGCATTTTTGAAGATGCTGATAATGGCTGACCATACATCGCGGTCAGGATTATCAATCCTGCCTTCTATTGGTAGGCGAAGGGCAAACTGATCGGCAGGTTGATTTTCAAATATCTCAAGCACAACAGAAGCAAGAGATTCCCAGATTAAATTAAAGGGGTTACTGTCCCCGTCATCAATATCTACGAGAGATAAATTGGTGGCGACGGGTTTCACGTAACCTGTTACATTGCCATTGGCGGCGGCCAGCTCGCCGAATATGCCTATCGTTCCACTTTGGAAATCAATGGCGGCAAATTCTTTGGCGTAATCGTTTAAGGCTGTTATGTCCGCTTCGCTCAAGCTCATATTGACATCAAAATCCGGGACTTCTTGTAGAATATTCATTTTGCCATCTACATCCAGCGTGCCGCCGCCAATTGAACTCCCTGCGATTAGCAAGTCGGAGGGAAGGGCGGTTTCTCTATCTTCTACGTTTCGCAAATTGGTGATTTTCGCCTGAATGTCATCAACGAAGATATTGACGTTTGGCGTTGCGGTGTAATCAATGTACGAGACCTTGCCGCCATGGACTTCCATACGGTTGATATCGAA